>NZ_JALJRI010000079.1:0-290 GCF_024519795.1 Micrococcus sp. Mcc89
GGGTCTGCCATGAGTTTGCTTGACACGAGTTATCAGGCGGCGGCAGCCGCCTGGACTGATTGAACCATCTCGAACTCGACAGGGGTGAGCTTCCCGAGACGGGCCTGCCTACGACGGCGGTGATAGGTCCGCTCGATCCAGCTCACGATCGCGAGCCGGAGCTGGTCGAAGGACTGCCAGCGACGCCGGTTCAGCACGTTCTTCTGCAACAGCGCGAAGAAGGATTCCATTGCCGCGTTGTCCCCAGCAGCACCGACCCTGCCCATCGACCCGACCAGGCCGTTGACCCG
>NZ_JALJRI010000007.1:0-101121 GCF_024519795.1 Micrococcus sp. Mcc89
GCTCCTCCGGCCTCACTGGCACCGACCCGAGTCAACAACGTCATGCCCTCCTACATCTAGGGCGTGTTGCTAAAGGAGGGTAGTCAGCCAGTGCAGTGTCGCTGCGAGGCTGAGTCCGGCGTGATAGTTCCGGGCGTACTTGTCCGAACGCATCGCGATCCCTCGCCACTGTTTGAGCCGGTTGAAGCACCGCTCCACGACATTGCGGCCCCGATAGCGCTGGCGCTGGTCTTCACCGAAGTCGATCGGCCGGCCCGGGCGTCTGCGCCGGTGCGTGATCTGATCGGCCCGCTCGGGGATCGTGGCCGCGATGCCATGCCGGCGCAGCCAGGCCCGGTTCGCCTTCGAGGGGTAGCCCTTGTCTGCAATCAGGCGGTCAGGCCGTATCCGGGGCCGCCCACGGGCCCCGGCAACGCTGATCTGCTCCAGCGTGGTGGCCAGCATCGGGGTGTGAAGCCACCTGCCCGCCGGTCACCACGAACGCCAGCACCCTGCCCTTGCCATCACAGACCAGATGATTCTTCGTCGTCAGACCGCCGCGGGAGCGTCCGATGGCATGGTCAGCCGGCTCGTCCGCTGATTTCTTGTAGTTCATCCAGGCCCCCTGTGGGGCGGGGCAGGGTCGCCCCGTGCTGGTGGACGCGCACGATCGTGGAATCGATCGAGGCCACCCAATCCAGCTCGCCAGCCTGCTGTGCCATGGACTGGGTCTTCTCCAGCACCCGCTCCCACACGCCCTGGGCGGCCCACCGGTTGAAGTTCTTGTAGATCGTGTTCCAGTTCCCGAACCGCTCGGGCAGATCCCGCCACGGAGCCCCGGTGCGGAAGCGCCACGCGGTGGCCTCGACCACGATGCGCCGATCCACGGGCGGACGCCCGGTGGTCTTGGCTTCGGGGAACAGTGGGCCGATCACGGCCCAGAGCTCGTCTGAGATGACATCACGCGACATGACCCCAGACTCGCGCATCCACGTCCCCGAACCCTTTAGCAACACGCCCTAGGCGCGGTGCGGCGGGACGCGCCGGTCGGCGCGGGGCGGCGGGGGGTCGGGGCACGGCCGCCCGACTCCCCGCGGCAATTCGGTTGCGCACAACCTGACCGCGGACTACGCTCGCTCGTGAGCGCGGAGACGCGCCACCCGCGCCTCGGGCCCGCCACCCGGACCCGTCACCGGCAAGGAAGGCACCGCATGATCGAGATCGACCCCCTCTACACCGCCGAGGCCGTCGCCACCGGCGCCGGCCGCGACGGCCACGTCCAGACCGCGGACGGCCGCATCGCACTGGACCTCGCGGTCCCCGCGGAGATGGGCGGCAGCGGCGACGGCGCGAACCCCGAGCAGCTGTTCGCGGCCGGCTACGCCGCGTGCTTCCACTCCGCGCTGCAGAGCGTGGCCCGTCAGGCCAAGAAGAAGCTCGGCGACTCCTCCGTGGGCGCACGCGTCGCCATCGGCAGGGCCGGCGAGGGCTTCGGCCTGGCCGTCGTGCTCGAGGTCGTGATCCCCGACCTGCCCCATGACGAGGCCCAGCAGCTCGCCGACGCGGCTCACCGGGTCTGCCCCTACTCCAACGCCACGCGCGGCAACATCCGCGTGGACGTGCAGGTCGTCGACGACTGACCCCCCCACCCCGGCCCCGACCGGGGCCGGGCCACCCAGTATCGAAGGAGAACCACCCGTGGCCGGTTTCCGCACCGAAGATCCCACCACCGGAGAGATCGTCCGCACCTGGGACGCGATGAGCGAGGAGCAGGTGGAGGACGCCCTCGCCGCCGCCCAGGACGCCTTCACCACCTGGCGGAGCACTGACCCCGTCCGGCGCGCTGAGGTCCTGCGGCGCACGGCGGACCTGCTCGCGCAGCACGCCGACGAGCTCGCCGACATCGCCGCCGAGGAGATGGGCAAGCCGCTCGCCCAGGGCGTCGGGGAGGCGCAGCTGTGCTCCCAGATCTTCCGCTACTACGCGGACAACGCCCAGCAGCTGCTGGCGGACGACGCCCTCCCCGCCCACGGCGCCAACTCGACGCGCGTGGAGAAGGAGCCGCTCGGCGTCCTCCTCGGCGTGATGCCGTGGAACTACCCCTACTACCAGCTGGCCCGGTTCATCGCCCCCAACCTGCTGCTGGGCAACACCCTGCTGCTCAAGCCCGCCTCGATCTGCGCGGCCTCCGCCCTGCGGCTCGAGGAGCTGCTCACCGAGGCCGGCCTCCCGGAGGGCGTCTACCAGACGCTCCTCGTGGGCACGGACCGGATCGACGGCATCATCGCCGACCCGCGGGTCCAGGGCGTCTCCCTCACCGGCAGCGAGGGCGCGGGCGCCTCCGTGGCGGCCGCGGCCGGTCAGCACCTGAAGAAGGCCGTGCTGGAGCTGGGCGGCTCCGATCCGTTCATCGTCCTCGGCGGCGACCTCGACGCCGTGGCCGCGACGGCGGCGAAGGCGCGGCTGAGCAACGCCGGTCAGGCCTGCAACTCGCCCAAGCGGATGATCGTCCTCGACGAGCACTACGACGCGTTCGTGGAGAAGCTCACCGCCGCGTTCAAGGACGCGACCGTCGGCGACCCCCGCGAGGAGGGCACCCAGGTCGGCCCCATGTCCAGCACCTCCGCTCGGGAGGACCTGATGGAGCTGGTGGACGACGCCGTCTCCCACGGGGCGCAGGTGCGCACCGGCGGTCACGCCCGTACCGGCGCCGGCGCCTTCATGGAGCCGACCGTGCTCACCGGGGTGACCCGCGAGATGCGCGCCTGGTCCGAGGAGCTCTTCGGCCCGGTCGCCGTCGTGCACCGGGCCGCGGACGTCGACGAGGCCGTCGCCCTGGCCAACGAGTCCGACTTCGGCCTCAGCGGCTCGGTGTGGTCCGACGACCTCGAGCTCGCCGAGGCCACGGCCCGCCGCCTCGACGTGGGCATGGCCTTCGTGAACGAGCACGGCACCACCCAGGCCGGGCTGCCCTTCGGCGGTGTCGGCCGCTCGGGCTTCGGCCGCGAGCTGGGCCCCTACGGCGTGGACGAGTTCGTGAACAAGCGCCTGGTCCGCGTCGCGGACCCCGTCACCAGCGCCTCCGCCTGACACCCGCCCTCGTCGGAGGGCCTTCGCCCCGAGGAGGGGCCGCGCACCGCCGCGGCCCCTCCCCGGCGGCGTTCCCGACTACTGTGGGTCCCATGCCCGAACCCACCCCCGCATCCCTGCGCATCGCCGTCCTGATGGACAGCGACAACGTCTCCCCCAAGTTCGCCCCCCTGATCCTCGAGGAGCTCGCCACCTACGGCACCCCCACGATCAAGCGTGCGTACGGCGACTGGACCACGACCAACCTCAACGGCTGGAAGAAGGCGCTGAACCACCACGCGATCCAGCCGGTCCAGCAGTTCGCCTACACCGTGGGCAAGAACTCCTCGGACTCCGCGCTCATCATCGACGCGATGGACCTGCTCTGGATGGGCAACGTGGACGCGTTCGCCCTCGTCTCCTCCGACTCCGACTTCACGCGCCTGGCCACCCGCCTGCGCGAGGGCGGCAAGCGTGTGATCGGCCTGGGCGCCCGCAAGACCCCCGCCTCGCTGCGCAACGCCGTGGACCAGTTCATCTACCTCGAGCTGCTCGGCACGGCCACGGACCACGACGTCGACGACGACGAGACCGGCGAGGACGCCCCCGCCAAGGAGGAGAACGCCAAGGCGTCCGAGGGCTCCGGCCGCTCGGGGTCCCGCCGCGGCGGTCGAGGCCGCGGCCGCGGGTCCAAGACCACCGACGCCGCCGACACCCCCGAGGCCACGGACGCGGACGTCGCGGACGCCGAGGCCCCCATTGCCGACGAGGCGCCCGCCGCCGACGAGGCGCCCGCCGGGGACGCCGCCGCCGGCAAGGACGGGAAGGCCGCGGAGGCGAAGTCCGGGGCCGGTCGGCGGGGCCGCCGTGCGTCGTCGTCGGACGTCACCGAGGACCCGACCCCGCCCGAGGTGCCGGTCGAGGCCGAGCCCGAGCACGACGAGGCCGACGCCGCCCCGCGCATCGACCTGCAGGCCGCGCTCACCAAGGCCGTCAACGCCACGAGCACCGACGACGGCTGGGCCACGCTGTCCCTGATCGGCCAGCACCTGAGCCGCACCCACGTGGACTTCGACCCGCGCGACTTCGGGCACTCCAAGCTCTCCACCCTCGTGGAGGACCAGCCGTACCTGCGCACCCGCACCGAGGGCCGCACCATGGAGGTCTCGCTGGTCCGCCGCCGCAGCCGCCGCGCTGAGGGCTGAGCGGCACGGCCCGTCGTCCCCCGCGGCCGGCGGGCCGGTCCACCGGCCGTTCACCCGCCGGCCACCCGCCCACCACGCCCGCCCGGTAGGCTCCCCGCCATGGGGAACACTCTGGGCTTCCTGCGCGGCGTCGACCGCCTGCACGCCTTCTACACGGAGAACGTGCGCATGCTCGCGCACGCGTACGACCTGACGGACGAGGAGGCCTCGGAGCTGCTCGCCAACACGGGCTTCACCAACGTCTCGGTCGCCATCCTGCGCGGCCCGCGGGTGGACATCATGGCCGCCGCCACCGGCGTGCCGCAGGACGAGAAGCACGACGCCGGCCCGGCGCCGTCGGAGGACGACGCGCCCGACCCGGACGGCGACCGCCCCGACTGAGCCTCGCCCCGAGTGCGGACGGGCGGCTCAGGCCGCAGCGCGCAGCACGGCCAGCACTCCGGCCGCGTCCGGCGTGGGGGCCGTCCCGAGCAGGGGCAGACCCCGCCGCGCGCACGTGTCCCGGGTCGGCGCGCCGATCGCCACGAGCCGCACCCGCTCCCCCACCAGCGGCGTCAGACCCGCGGCCACGAACTCCTCCGCCGCGGACGAGCTGGTGAGCACCACGGCGGTCCCCGCCGCGACCTCGGCCAGCCGCGCGGGCGTCACGACGTCCCCCCGACCCTCGTCCGCCGCCCCGTCGAGCAGTCGCCTGCCGGCCTGCGCCGGATACGGCACCGCCCGGTAGGCGAGCCCGGTCCGCACGTCCCAGCCCGCCGCGCGCAGGCCGTCGGCGAGGCGGGGCCGGGCCCGATCGGACTGGGGCAGCCACGCGCGGGCGCCGCGGGGATGCAGGGCGGCGAGTCCGGCGATCAGGCCCTCGGCGGAGCGGTCCTCGGGCGGCAGCCACGGCGCCTCGTCGCAGCCCGCCTCGGTCAGCACCCGTGCCGTGCCCGGTCCGGTGACCGCGATCCGCGCGCCCGCCGGGACATGGCCGTCCCAGCCGACGGCCCTGAGCGCCCGTACGGTGTTGGGGCTCGTCACCACGAGCCAGCGGGGCCCGTCCGAGCGCACCGGCCCGACCGCATCGCCGTCGGCACCCGCCCAGTCCGCGAGCAGCGCGCGCAGCGGGCCGTCGTCGTCGGGCAGCGCGAAGTCGGTCAGCGGCAGGAAGCCGACCCGCAGCCGCCGCCCCGCCACCTCGGCGCCGGCGAGACCGGCCTCGAGGTCGCCAACCTGGGCCGGCTGGCGGGTGAGCAGGACGCGCATCTCAGGCCGGGTCGTCGGGCCGCGGGGCGCCGTCGCCCCGGTCCACCCCGCGCACCGTGCCGGGCAGCAGGTCGGCGCCCTCGGCCACGAACTGCTCGGCCACGTGCACGCCGAGTGCCTCCGCGGCCACGAACAGGGTGTCCTCGAGCCACTCGTCGGCGGCCGCCGGGTCGCCGACCACGTCGGCCGGCACCGGGTCGAGCTGCACGGACGAGGTCCGGCGCAGCACGCGCGAGCCATCGAGGGCGGCCACCATCGCGGTCATCTCGATGCGCGGCGCACCGGCCTCGCCGTCGCTCACGCGGGCCACGGCCCCGATCGGCGCGGCGCAGCCGGCCTCGAGGCGGCGCAGCAGGGCCCGCTCGGCGGTGACCGCCACGTGGGTGTCCCGATCGTCGACCAGCTCGAGGGCGGCGTGCAGCCTTCCGACCGGCGCCTCGGGGTCCAGGAGCGCCCGACCGAGGAAGGACTCGTCCTCGGCCCGGATCTCCACGGCCAGGGCGCCCTGCCCGGGGGCGGGCACCATGACCTCCGGGTCGATCCGCTCGGTGATCACGTGGTCCAGGCCGAGCCGGTCGAGCCCGGCACAGGCCAGGATCACGGCGTCGAGGTCACCGCGGGGCGAACCCACGGCGGCCGGGGCGTGGTCGTCGTGCTGCTCCAGCCCGGGCACGCGGGCCAGGCGGGTCTGCACGTTGCCGCGGATGTCCACCAGCTCCAGATCCGGGCGCAGCGCCTTGAGCTGGGCCACGCGGCGCGGCGAGCCCGTGCCCACCCGGGCGCCCTCGGGCAGGATCGCCAGGGTGAGGCCGTCGCGGGCGCACAGGGCGTCCCGCAGGTCGGCCCGGGCCGGCACCGCGGCGATCTCGAGGGTCTCCGGCTGGGCGGCCGGCAGGTCCTTGAGCGAGTGCACCGCCGCGTCCACGACGCCGTCGAGCACGGCGGCCCGCAGCGCCGAGGCGAACACGCCGGTGCCGCCCAGCGAGGCCAGCGAGCCGGTGGTGACGTCGCCCTCGGTGCGGATCACCACCAGCTCGTGGGCCAGGCCGGATCGCTCCGTGAGCGCCTCGGCCACGTGGCTGGTCTGCGTGGTCGCCAGGGCGGAGCCCCGGGTGCCGATGCGCAGGGGGGTCACGGTCTCAGGCCTCCTCGGCGGGGGCCGCGGCGCCCGCCTCGTGCTCGGCCAGCCCGCGCACGGCGGCGTCGACCGCGGACGTCGTCGGCCGCACCGAGCCGTCCCGCATCACCTTGGCGCAGCAGTCCGGCCGGCACACGTCGTACCAGGCCGGGAAGCAGCCGGCCGCGGCGCGGCCCTCGCGGCGGCCCAGCCGCTCCTCCACGATGTCCACGAGCCCGGCCACGAACCGCGGGTCGGTGCCCGGGGTGGGGCTGCGACGGAACCCCACGCCCAGCCCCTCGGCGGTCTCCTTGGCCTCGGTGTCGAGGTCCCAGACCACCTCCATGTGGTCCGAGACGAAGCCCAGCGGCACGACGACGAAGCCCGCCACGGCGCGCCCCTGCGCGTCCGTCTCGGCGCCCTCGCCCGCGAGGTGCTCCATCGCGTCGTTGATGTCCGGCTCGAGCCACGGCACCGAGGGCGGGCCGGAGCGCGACTGGTACACGAGCGACCACGGCACGTCCGCGGCCTCGGGCACGCCGGCGAGGATCTCGCGGGCCACATCGAGGTGCTGCGCCGAGTACACGTCCGCACCCTCATCGCCCGGCTCCGCCCCCGCCTGCGCGCGCAGGTCGGCGGCGAGGCCGCGCGGGCCGGCGGCGGCGGCGTCGGAGGTGGGGATCGAGTGGGTCGCGAAGAGCACGTGGATCCGCGCGTCGTCCCCCAGCTCCGCGCGCAGCGAGGCCAGGTCCGCGCGCAGGCCGTCCCGGAACGGCTCGATGAAGCCGGGGTGGTTGAAGTACTGGCGCGTCTTGTCCAGGTCCACCTTCCCGGTCAGGCCGGTCTGCTCCATGGCCATGCCCATGTCCTCGCGGTACTGGCGGCACGAGGAGTAGCAGGAGTACGCGGAGGTGGTGACCGTCAGGATGCGGCGGTGCCCGTCGGCGTGCATCCGCGCGAGGGTGTCCGGGAAGTAGGGCTCCCAGTTGCGGTTGCCCCAGTACACGGGCAGGTCCAGGCCGCGGGCGGCCAGCTCGGCCTCGATGGCCGCCTTCAGCGCGCGGTTCTGCGCGTTGATGGGGCTGACGCCGCCGTTGGCGCGGTAGTGGGTGGCGACCTCCTCGAGGCGCTCGTCCGGGATGCCGCGCCCGCGCGTGACGTTGCGCAGGAACGGGATCACGTCGTCCTGGCCCTCGGGCCCGCCGAAGGAGGCGAGCAGCAGGGCGTCGTAGTCCTTGGGGGCCATCACGCCGCACACGTCGTAGTCGACGCCGGCGGCGGCCTTCTCGGGCGTCCGGAGGGCCGGGGCGACGCCGGCGTCCGGGCCGGTGTGGACGGGCGCGTCGGCGCGGGGCTCGGGGGCGGTAGTCATCAGGCCAGCACCTCCGCGATCTCGGCGGTCTCCAGACGGCGTCCGGTGTAGAACGGCACCTCGCTGCGCACGTGCAGGCGGGTCTCGTTGTTGCGCAGGTGGCGCATCATGTCCACCAGGTCCGTCAGCTCGTCCGCCTCGAGGCCCAGCAGCCACTCCCAGTCGTTCAGGCCGAACGCGCTGGTGGTGTTCGCCCACACCTGCGGGAAGTCCTGGCCGAGCTGGCCGTGCTCGCGGAGCATGCGGGCCCGCTCCTTCGGGTCCAGCAGGTACCAGTCGTACGAGCGCACGAACGGGTAGAAGCACAGCCACTTCAGGGCCTTGCGGCCCATGGCGAAGGCGGGGACGTGGTCCTTGTTGAACTCGGCCATGCGATCTGCGCCCATGGCCGAGAGCACCATCGTGGTGCCCTCGAGCAGACGGGTGCGGCGCAGCTCGCGGATGGCGGCCTGCAGGTCCTCGGGCACCTGGCCGTACATCCACACCATGACGTCGCCGGCCTCGCGCATGCCGGAGACGTCGTAGACGCCGCGCACGGTCACGCCGGTCTGGGCCACCCGCGCGACGGCCTCGTCGAACTCCTTGGCGGCCTTCTTCGCGTCGCGGCCCTCCAGTCCCAGCCAGCCTGGCTCGCCCTGCGGGCGGGCGAACACGGTGTAGGTGGTGAACCAGTCCTTGCCGGCCTCGGCAGGGGTGGTGGTGCTGTCCTTGGTCATGGTCCTCTTCCTTGGGATCCGATTGCGTCAGGGGTGGTCTGGGGGCGAGGTCAGCCGGCGGGCGGTGCGTCGGCGCCGAGGGTGCGGTCCACGCCGGCGACGACGGCGGCCAGCCCGGTGCCGTGCACCCAGCTGCCCACGAGGTCGAGGCCGGGCACGTCCCGTGCCCAGTCGATCAGCGTGTCCGCCTTCGCGCGGTCGGGGCCGGCCTGCGGCGGGATGGAGCGGCGCCAGCGGGTGACGGTGCGGGCGACGACGTCCTCCTCCGCCAGCGGCACCCCGGTGAGAGTCGCCGTGTCCACGAGCGCCTGCGCGAGCAGCTCCTCGTCCGCGCTGCGATGGCCCAGGGCCTCGGGCCCGCCGCCCTGGCGGCCGTAGGACAGGCGCAGCACATGGCGGTGGGGGTGACGGGCGACGCCGTCCTCCTGCGGCCGCGCGACGACCTCGCGCAGCCACGCCCACTTGGCGGTGGCGTGGGTCAGGGCCTTGGCGGCCACGTCCGTCCCGGCGCCGACCAGCACTCCGGTGCCGCGTGGCGCGTCGTCCAGGCCCGCGGCCTCGACGACGAGCGTGGCCAGCGCGATGCCCTCGCCGAGGGCGGGACCGGCGTCGGGGTCCAGGGCCTCGGCCGAGAGCGGGGCCAGCAGGTCCCAGGCGGTGACGCCGTCCACGGCCAGCACGACGCGGTCCACGTCGAGCCCGCGGACGACCTCGTCGTCCCGGTCCGAGATCTGGGCCCACCAGCCGCCGGTGGCGGGCACGCGGGACAGGGCGGCCACCCGGACGCCGCGCAGGACGGTGGCCCCGTCCTCACGCAGCGCCTCGACGAGCCGACCGGTGAGGCGGACCATGCCGCCGTCCAGCCCGGCCACGAGCGAGCCGGGTGTCCCGGTGGACCGCAGCGCGGCGACGCCCGCGGCCAGCCCGCCGTGCTCCACGGCGGCGGCGAGCAGGCCGGGGGCCACGCGCTCCAGCTCGACGACCGCGGGGTCGGCCGAGTGGACTCCGGCGACGACGGGGGCCACGAGGCGGTCGAGCACCTCGTCGCCGAGGCGGTCGGCCACGACCTGCGCGACGGTCACCGGTTCACCGGCCGCGAGCGCGGCGGCCCAGCGATCCATGGGGGCCTCGGCGTCCTGCCGGGCGCGCTCCAGGCCGGCCGGCGTGAGGGCGGCGGCGAGGTCCTCGGCGTCGAGGTCGCCGGGGATGCCGACGATGCCGAGACGCGGGGCACGCACGGGGCCGGCGGGACCGTGCAGCCACGAGCCGAGGGGCTCGGGCGCGACGATCTTCTCGCCCAACCCGAGCTCCTCCACGAGCGCGCGCACGGCGGCGCCGCGGACGGCGAACGACTCGGCGCCGCCGTCGAGTTCGAGGGTCTGGGTCTCGGGGGCCCCGGTCTCGCCGTGCGAGGGGACGTCGAGGAAGCGCGGGGAGACCGCGCCCCCGAGCACGGAGGTGGCCTCGGCGAGGGTCACGTCCCAGCCCGCCGCGGACAGTCGGTGGGCCGCGACGAGGCCGGCGATGCCGCCGCCGACCACGAGCGCCGTGCCGCTCATGCGCGCTCCTCCCGCTCGGCGGTCTCGGCCCCCGGTGCCGGGTCCTGGCCCTCCCGCTCCGGCACGGGCAGGGAGTGGATCAGCTCGACCACGCGGGTCAGCACGGCCGCGTCCGTCTCCGGCGGCACGCCGTGGGCGAGGTTGACGACGTGACCGGGCGCGACGGCGCCGGAGGCGACGACGTCGCGCACGTGGGCCTCGAGGACCTCCCACGGGGCGGCGAGCAGGGCCGGGTCGATGTTGCCCTGCAGGGGCACGGCGCCGCGTCCGTCGGGGCCGGGGTTCGCGCTGAGCCGGCGGTGCGCCTCGGCGAGCGTGAGGCGGTGGTCCACGCCGACGGCGGTCGCGCCCGCGTCACGCATGTGGTGCAGGAACTCTCCGGTGCCCGTGCCGAAGTGCAGGAGCGGGGCGCCGTCGGGGACGCCGGGCCCGGCGAGGTCGGCGACATGGGCGAGGGCCGCCGTCGAGTGCGGCTGCACGTGCTCGAGGTAGTCGTCCGCCGAGAGCGAACCGGCCCACGAGTCGAACAGCTGCGCGGCGGAGGCGCCGGACTCGAGCTGGGCGCGCAGGAACTGGCCGGACACGGTGGCCGCCCAGCCGGCCAGGGCGGCCCAGGTCTCGGGGTCGGCGTGCATCATGCGCCGCGGGCCGAAGTGGTCGCGGGAGGGACGGCCCTCCACCATGTACGCCGCCAGCGTGAAGGGGGCACCGGCGAAGCCGATCAGGGGGCGCGGGCCCAGCTCGGCGACGGTGGCCGCGACGGCCTCGCGGATGACGTCCAGGGCGGCGTCCTCGAGGACGGGCAGCGCGGCGACGTCGTCGGCGGTGCGGACGGCCTGGCCGAGCACGGGGCCCACGCCGGGCTGGATCTCCACGTCCACGCCCGCCAGGCGCAGGGGGACCACGATGTCCGAGAAGAAGATCGCCGCGTCGACGTCGTGGCGGCGCACCGGCTGCATCGTGATCTCCCGGACCAGGTCCGGCATGAGGCAGGAGTCGAGCATCCCGATCCCCTCGCGCACCCGGCGGTACTCGGGCAGCGAACGGCCGGCCTGCCGCATGAACCACACGGGGTGGCGGTCGGGGCGCTGGCCGCGCAGCGCGCGAAGGAGCGGGCTGGCCACGGTCGAGCGTGACGGATCCTCGGTGCGCAGCGGGTGCTCGGCGGGCAGTGCCGGGACGGCCGCGGGGGTCTCGGGGGTCTGGGACAGGGCGGACATGCCCCCAGTGTCCCACCGGTCGTGTCGCGGTGGCACATCCGCGTCCTCCGTGAGCGTCGTCACACTGGCCGACGGCACCCGGGTCAGGTCCGCCTTCCCGGACGGGCGGGGCGGTCGGGGCTAGACTTGGCCCGCTGTGACTGTCTTCTCTCTCGTCGCCTCCCACCATGACCTGGACCTGGACACGGTCGCCCGCCTCAGCGCCGGCGCGACCGGGGTCGGGCCCGCCCTGCCCGGCAGCGGCGCGGCGGGCGCCGTCGTGCTGGCCACGTGCAACCGCGTGGAGATCTACGCCGAGGCCGACGGGGCCGGCGTCGAGGCCGCCCGCACGGGGCTGCTGTCCGCCGTCGCCGCCTCCACCTCCCTGCCGGACGAGGACGTGCACACCGCGTTCCGCACGCTCGACGCCGACGCCACGGCCCGTCACCTCTTCGAGGTCGGCGCCGGACTGGACTCCGCCGTGGTGGGCGAGCGCGAGATCGCCGGTCAGGTCCGACGCGCCCTGACGGCGGCCCAGGAGGCCGGCACCGCCTCGGGCCCGCTCGTCCGCCTCTTCGAGTCCGCCACGCGCACGGCCAAGGACGTCGGCTCCCGCACGGCGCTCGGCGCGGCCGGCCGCTCGGTCGTCTCCGTCGCCCTGGACCTCGCGGAGGAGCTGCGCGGTCTCACCGACGCCGCGGCCCAGCGCGACTTCTGGGCCGGGGCCACCATCCTGCTGATCGGCACGGGCGCCTACGCCGGCACCACGCTGGCGCAGCTGGCGGACCGGGGTGCGACCACCGTCGGCGTGCACTCGGCCTCAGGCCGCGCGGAGCAGTTCGTCGCGGACCGCGGCGGCTGGGCCCTCGCGCTCGGCGGCGAGGCCGTGGTCGGCGCCGTCGCCGAGGCGGACGTGATCATCGGCTCCTCCGGTGGCGAGCGCCAGATCAGCCCCGAGCGCCTGCAGGAGCTGCGCGAGGGCGGACGGCGCCCGCTCACGGTGGTCGACCTGGCCCTCTCGCGCGACTTCGACCCCGCCGTCGCGGACCTGCCGGACGTCGACCTCATCACCCTCGAGTCGGTGCGGCTGGCCGCCCCCGAGCAGGCCCAGGTCGCCGTCGCCGAGGCCCGCGCGCTCGTGGACGACGCCGTCGAGGAGTACCGCGCCGCGCAGCGCGGCCGCAGTGCCGACGCGGCGATCAAGGCCCTGCGCCGCCACACCCTCGGCGTGCTCGACCGGGAGCTCGAGCGCGTGCGTGCCCGCCACGGCTGCACGGCGGCCGCCGAGGAGGTGGAGTTCGCCCTGCGCCGCATGGTGAACCAGCTCCTGCACGAACCCAGCGTGCGCGCCAAGCGACTCGCCGCCGAGGGCCGGCTCGACCGCTATGAGGACGCCCTCGAGGCGGTCTTCGGGATCGAGGCCCCCGGCCGCCCCGCCCCCGCCGTGGGCGCGGTCGAGGCGGCCTGCCCCGCGCACGAGGACGAGGGCGGCGCCGCGCGCATCGCGTGAGCCGGCCCCGCGCCAGGAGGACCCCGTGACCGCCCACCCCGCCGCCACCGCGCCCGACGAGCCCGGGCGAGGCCGTCGTCTGCCCCGGCACGAGCGTCGCCGCCAGCTGTTGGACTGCGCCCGCGCGGTCTTCGCCGCGGAGCGGTACGCGGGGGCCTCCATGGAGCAGATCGCCGAGCGGGCCGAGGTCTCCAAGCCGGTCCTCTACCAGCACTTCCCCAGCAAGCACGAGCTCTTCCTCGAGCTGCTGGACGCCGAGGTCGCGAGCCTGCGCGCGCTCCTCGAGGCGGCGATGGACACCCGCCGGGACAATCGCGAACGGGTGCGGGCCACCGTCGCCGCCGTGTTCGAGTACATGGCCTCCCCCGAGCGGACCCACCGCCTGATCTTCGACTCCGGCATCGACGGGGACCCGGAGGTGCGCACGCGCAGCGAGGCCGTGCACCGGCTGCTCTCCTCCGAGGTCGCGCGCACCATCCGCGCGGACACCACCGTGGCCGAGGCCGAGGCCGAGGTGCTCTCCCGCGGACTCGTCGGCTATCTCCTGGGCGCCGCACGCCATTGGGCGGACCGGCTCGACGCCGACGCCCGCCCCGCCGCCGCCGAGATGGCCCGCACGGTGGACGCGCTCGTCTGGCGCGGCCTCGCCTCGCTGCCCTCCGCGGACGTCGCGCCGCGCTGACCCGGCCGTCCGGCCCGTTTCGCCCGCGGGTGAACCTCGTGGGCGCCCGTCCACCCCGCCGAGCGGTCCCGTAGGCTGACGGCGGACCGCACAGGACGCGACGAAGAGAAGAGGTTCCCCATGGAGATCCGCATCGGTGTGCAGCACGTCGGCCGCGAGGTCGTCATCGACAGCGAGCAGTCGGCGGACGAGGTCCGCTCCCTCGTGGACGCCGCCGTCGCCGACGGCACCCCGCTGGTCCTGGCGGACGCCAAGGGCCGCCAGGTGGTCGTCCCCGGCGACCGCATCGGCTTCGTGGAGATCGGCGCGAAGAAGTCGGGCCCGCTCGGGTTCGCCGCCTCCTGACCCGCCCGCACGCCCCGGTGATCCGCCGGGGCGTGCGTCGTCTCGGCCCCTGCCCAGGAGCATCACCATGTCGCCTCACGCCCTCGGCCTCCGCGGCCCCGCCGACCCGGCCCTGCTCGAGCGTCTCGCCGCTCTGCGGACGGAGCTCGAGTTGCCGCCGGCCTTCCCCGCCCCCGTCCTGGCCGAGGCGGAGGCGGCCGCGCGTGAGGTGCACGCGGGCCTGACCGGGAGCCCGGACCACGCGGACCGCACGGCCCTGCCGTTCGTCACCGTGGATCCCGCCGGCTCCACGGACCTGGACCAGGCCCTGCTCCTGACCCCCGCCGACGACGACGGCATCCTCGTCCGCTACGCGATCGCGGACGTGCCCGCCTTCGTGGCCCCGGGCGGCGCCGTGGACGCCGAGGCCCGCCGCCGCGGCCAGACCGTCTACCTGCCCGACGGCCGGGTCCCCCTGCACCCGGAGGTGCTGAGCGAGGACGCCGCCTCCCTGCTGCCGGACCGCGAGCGCCCGGCGTTCGTCTGGACGTTCCTGCTGGACGCCGCGGGCGCCGTCGTGGAGACCGGCCTCGAACGCGCCCGCATCCGCTCCCGGGCGCAGCTGACGTACGGGCAGGTGCAGGCCTTCCTCGACGCGCAGCCGGGGGCACAGGCGCCGACGACGCCGCGCCCCGGGGTCACCGACGCGGACCGGGCCGCCGCCGAGGGGTGGCCGGCCGAGGTGCGCGACTCGCTGGCGCTGCTGCCGGAGGTGGGCCGACGGCGGGCCGCACAGGAGGCCGCCCGCGGCGGTGCCTCCCTGAACCTGCCGGACCAGGAGGTCCGTGTCACCGAGGACGGGGCGCACGAGCTCGTGCACCGGGCGCCGTTGCCGGCGGAGGAGCACAACGCCCAGCTCTCCCTGCTGACCGGCATGGCCGCGGCCGAGCTGATGCTGGCCGCCGGAGTCGGGATCCTGCGCACGATGCCGGCGCCGGACGCCGACGCCATCGCCGCCTTCCGAGAGCGCACACACGCCCTGGGCGCCCCGTGGGACGAGGGCCAGGACTACGGCGCCTACCTGCGTTCCCTCGACCCCGCCGACGCGCGGCACCTGGCGGCGCTGCACGCGGCCACCGGGCTGTTCCGCGGCGCCGGGTACACGGCCTTCGACGCGCAGGCCGAGGACCCGGCCCTGCGCACCCCGCCGGACGAACCGGCCCAGGCCGCGCTCGCCGCCCCCTACGCCCACGCCACCGCTCCGCTGCGCCGGCTCGTGGACCGCTTCGTCCTGGCCCTGTGCCACGCCCATGCCACCGGCGCCCCCGCCCCCGCATGGGTCCGCAGCGCCCTGCCCGCGCTGCCCGCCCTCATGGCGGACTCGTCGCGCCGGGCCTCGGCCGCGAGCCGGACGGCGGCGGACCTCGTGGAGGCGGCGGCGCTCGAGTCCCGCGTCGGCGGGGAGATCGAGGGGATCGCGGTGCGCGAGGCGAAGGACGGCACGGAGGTGTGGCTGCTCGACCCGGCCGTGAGCCTGCGGGTGCCGGGCAGCGTCCCGGCGGGCACCCGGGTGCGCGTGCGGATCGAGGGCGTGGACCGCGCCTCGGGTGCGATCACGGCCGCGGGGGTAGACTGGCCGCACAGCTCACGCTGACCCAGGATGACCGGTCGCTCTCTGATCACCCTGACCCGCCGCCCGCGCCCCTGACGCCCGGGACGGCACCATGACCTGCCGGATCCGGCACGGCCCGCCGCGTACGGCGCGCCCGCCCGGTTCCACGGGGCGCCGCCCGTCGGCCGCTCCGCGTGCTTGCCTCGCGATCGGCTTCCGCTTGAACCGCGCGCACGGCGGAGCCGGGCCTTCCGCCCGCCGTGACGACGCCTGACCAGGAACGCGAGTCGCCATGACCCAGAACTCCGAGCACACCCCCGCCTCCGCCGACCTCGACCCGACGGTCGCCGCGATCGCGGAGGACATCGTCACCGAGGACGCCGCCCCCGTGGCCCCCGAGCAGACCTTCGCCGACTTCGGGGTGCACCCCGCGATCGTCGAGGCCCTGGAGGCCAAGGGCATCGTCCACCCCTTCCCCATCCAGGCCATGACCCTGCCGGTCGCCCTCGGCGGCCACGACATCATCGGCCAGGCCAAGACCGGCACCGGCAAGACCCTCGGCTTCGGCATCCCCGCGCTGCAGCGCGCCATCGGCCCGGGCGAGCCCGGCTGGGACGGCCTCGAGGCCAAGGGCACCGCGGGCGCCCCGCAGGCCCTGATCGTCGCCCCGACGCGCGAGCTCGCCGTCCAGGTGGCCGGCGACCTCACGGCCGCCGCGGCCCGGCGCCCCCTGCGCATCGCCACCATCTACGGCGGCCGCGCCTACGAGCCGCAGATCGAGGAGCTGCAGCGCGGCGTCGAGATCGTCGTCGGCACCCCCGGCCGCCTCATCGACCTGATGCGCCAGCGCCACCTGCGCCTGGACCTGGTGAACACCGTGGTGCTGGACGAGGCGGACGAGATGCTGGACCTCGGCTTCCTCCCGGACGTCGAGACCCTGCTCGCCGCCGTCCCGGCCGTGCGCCAGACCATGCTGTTCTCGGCCACCATGCCGGGTCCCGTGGTGGCGATGGCGCGCCGCTACATGACGCAGCCGACCCACATCCGCGCGGCGGACCCGGAGGACGAGGGCCTGACGAAGAAGGACATCCGTCAGCTCGTCTACCGCGCCCACCACATGGACAAGGACGAGCTCGTGGCCCGCGCCCTGCAGGCCGAGGGCCGCGGCCGGACCATCATCTTCACGCGCACCAAGCGCACGGCCGCCCGCGTGGCGGACGAGCTGACGGCGCGCGGCTTCGCGGCCGGCGCGCTGCACGGCGACCTCGGCCAGGGCGCCCGCGAGCAGGCGCTGCGCGCGTTCCGCAACGGCAAGGTGGACATCCTCGTGGCCACCGACGTCGCGGCGCGCGGCATCGACGTCGACGACGTCACGCACGTGTTCAACTTCCAGGCGCCGGAGGACGAGAAGACCTACGTGCACCGCGTGGGCCGCACGGGCCGCGCCGGCAACAAGGGCGTGGCGGTGACCCTCGTGGACTGGGAGGACATGATGCGCTGGTCCCTGATCGACAAGGCGCTCGGCCTCGGCCAGCCCGAGCCGGTGGAGACCTACTCCTCCTCCCCGCACCTGTTCTCCGACCTCGGCATCCCGAAGGGCACGAAGGGCCGTCTGCCGCAGGCCAAGCGCGTGCTCGAGGGCCTCGAGGGCGAGACGCTCGAGGACCTCGGCGGCCCCGAGGCGAAGCAGCGCGACGGCGGCCGCGGACGGGGTCGCGACGGCGGCCGTTCCCGTGACGGCGAGCGCGGCGGCCGAGGCCGGGGCGGGCGCTCCGGCGAGGGCCGTGACCGGGCGCGCGGCGGAGGCCGTGGCGAACGGAACCGGGGCGGCCGCTCCGGCGAGGGCCGTGACGATGCACGCGGCGGAGGCCGCGGCGAGCGCTCGGGCCGCGGGCGTGGTGAGGCACCCGCCGAGCAGCGCGCCGAGGGCCGGGGCCGTGGTCGCGGCGAGGGCCGCGAGCGCACCGCCTCGCGCTCCGAGACCCCCGCGGCCCGGACGTCGGAGCCGGTGGCCGGCGTCGAGCTCACGGAGGCCCGCCGGGCCGAGCGCGCCGAGGCCCGGGCCGAGGCCCGTCGTCGCCGGGGCGGCCGCTCCCGCACGCGGCGCCGCAACGGCGAGGTCGTGGACGGCTGACCCTCCCTTGCGGGCCCCCGGGAGTCTTCTGCGCGAATGACCCTTCTGACCGCCGTGCAGGCGGCCGGAAGGGTCATTCGCGCAACGGATCCTCCGCCGTCGCCCGGGCCGTCCGGGTTCAGCCGCGGATGATCGCCGTGCCGGTGCCCTGCCGCTCGATCTCGGCGAGCACCTCCGCGCCCGTGGTGTGCTCGCCGATCGGATTGGGCTTGCCGGTGCCGTGGTAGTCGGACGAGCCGGTGACGAACAGTCCGTGCCGGTCCGCGAACGCGCGCAGCCAGGTGCGCTCCTCCGCCGGGTTGTCCCGGTGCTCGACCTCGACCCCCGCCAGTCCGGCCTCGGCCATCTGCTCGAACACCTCGTCGCCCACCACGCGGCCCCGCATGCGCGCCCGGGGATGCGCGAACACCGGCACCCCGCCGGCGGCCCGGATGAGCGCGACCGCCTCGGCCGGGTCCGGGGCGAAGTGCGGCACGTAGTACTTGGACCGGCCGGCGAGGATCTCCCGGAACGCCGCGGACCGGTCCGGGACGGCCCCGATCGTCACGAGGGCGTCGGCCAGGTGGGGCCGGCCGATCGTCGCGTTCTCCGCCGCGTGCTCCTGGACCAGCTCCCACGTGATCGGGAAGTCCGCGCCCAGGCGCCGCACCATCTCCTGCGCCCGGATCAGCCGCGCGTCGCGGGCCAGGCCGACCTCCCGCAGCAGGGCGGGGTCCTCGGGGTCGTGCAGGTAGCTGAGCACGTGCACGCTCACGCCGTCGGCGGAGGTGCAGGACATCTCCATGCCGGGCACGAGCGTCAGCCCGGTCTCCCGCGCGGCCTGGGCGGCCTCGGCCCAGCCGGCGGTCGTGTCGTGGTCGGTGAGCGCGAGGCCGTCCAGCCCGGCCCGCGCCGCCGCACGCACCACGTCGGCCGGCGGCTCGGTGCCGTCGGACTCGGTCGAGTGCGTGTGCAGGTCGTAGCGGGCCATGGCGGCCATGGTACCGAGACCCGCGCGCGGCGGCCCCGACCTGCCCGCGCCCACCGGTGCCATGATGGAGGGCATGACCGATGCCGCACAGCACCCCGCCCAGACCGCCCCCGACCAGCCCGCCGCCACCCCCGAGGCGGGCGCCGACGGCGCCGGCGCGGTGAACCCCCAGCCGCTGGCCGAGCGCGTCGACAACCGCTCGCAGCGCCCCGCCTCGAACGCCTTCCGCGACTTCATGGCCTCCGGCTGGGCGCCCTCGTCGCAGGCCCTGCCCGATCCCGACGCCTCTGCCCCGTACGCCGCCCGGCGGCGGGCCGCCGTCTCCGCGCGCTTCCCGGGCGAGCGGATCGTGGTGCCGGCCGGCCGCCTCAAGGTCCGCTCGAACGACACCGACTACCGCTTCCGCGCGCACTCCGCGTTCGCCCACCTGACGGGCCTCGGCGTGGACCACGAGCCGGACGCCGTGCTCGTGCTCGAGCCCGCGGACCCGGGCGCCGGCGACGACGGCACGGACCACACCGCCACCCTGTACTTCCGTCCCCTGGCCGGCCGGGACACCGAGCAGTTCTACGCGGACTCGCGCTCGGGCGAGTTCTGGATCGGCCCCCGTCCGACCCTGGCCGGCCTGGCCGCCCGCACGGGTCTGCGCACGGTGGGGCTCGAGGAGCTCGAGTCCGCCGTCACCAAGAACGTGGCCGCGGACGGCACCGCGGTGCGGCTGCTGGCCGAGACCGACCAGGACGTGGACGCGCTGCTGGCCGCCGTCCGGACCGAGGCCGGCGTGGACCTGGCCGCCGCGGCCGAGGCCGACGCCCAGACCGCCGAGTTCCTCTCCGAGCTGCGCCTGGTCAAGGACGCGTGGGAGGTCGAGCGGATGCGCGCCTCGGTGGCCGCGACCATCGCGGGCTTCGAGGACGTCGTGCGGGCCCTGCCGCGCGCCGTGGGACACGACCGCGGCGAACGCGTGGTCGAGGGCGCCTTCTTCGCCCGCGCCCGCCTCGAGGGCAACGACCTGGGCTACGACACGATCGCGGCCTCCGGCAACAACGCCACGATCCTGCACTGGATCCGCAACACGGGCGCCGTGCGCCCGGGTGAGCTGCTGCTGCTCGACGCCGGCGTCGAGGACGACTCCCTCTACACCGCGGACATCACCCGCACCCTGCCCGTGTCCGGCACGTTCACGGACGTGCAGCGCCGCATCTACCAGGCGGTCCTCGACGCCGCGGACGCCGCCTTCGCGATCGTGCGCCCCGGCATCCGGTTCCGCGAGCTCCACGCCGAGGCCATGCGGGTGCTCGTCGACCGCCTCGACGGCTGGGGCCTGCTGCCGGTCTCGGCCGAGGTCGCGCTCTCGGACGAGGGCCAGCACCACCGGCGCTGGATGCCCCACGGCACCTCGCACCACCTCGGCCTCGACGTGCACGACTGCGCGCAGGCCAAGCGGGAGCTCTACCTGGACGGCGTGCTCGAGCCGGGCATGGTCTTCACGATCGAGCCGGGTCTGTACTTCAAGGAGGAGGACCTGGCCGTCCCCGAGGAGTACCGCGGCATCGGCGTGCGCATCGAGGACGACATCCTCGTGACCGAGGACGGGGCCGAGAACCTCTCCGCGGTCCTCCCCCGCACCCCGGACGAGATCGAGGCCTGGATGGCGCGGCTCCAGGCGTGATCCGGCGCGGAGGGCGCCCCTAGGGTTCGGACCATGGGTATCGACCTGACCACCGAGCTTACCGCCCTCCGCGACCGCCTCCTCTCCGCCGAGGCGGAGCACGCCGACCTCATCTCCCGCGTCCGGGAGCGCCACCGGGCCTCGGCCCGGAACCTCGTGCACTACGTCGCCCTGCGCGGCACCGACCTGCGGCCCCTGCAGGAGGCACTGAGCGACGCCGGACTGTCCTCTCTGGGCCGCATGGAGGCCGGCGTGCTGGGCCACGTGGACGCGGTGCTGGCCGCCGCCCGCGCGCTCGACGGCGACCCCGCCCCCGCGCCCGAGGACGACGCCCTGACCTCCGCCGAGGGCCGCGCCATCCTCGCCCGCAACGCGGCGAGCCTGCTCGGTCCGGCCCGCGGCGACCGGGACGCGCGCATCATGGTGACCATGCCCTCCGAGGCCGCCACGGACCCGGAGCTCGTGGTCCGGATCGCCGAGGCCGGCATGGACCTGGCGCGCGTGAACTGCGCCCACGACGACGAGCAGGCGTGGGCCGCCATGATCGCGGCGGTCCGCCGGTGCGCCGGTGCGGGCCGGCCCGCGCCCCTGGTCGCGATGGACCTGGCCGGGCCGAAGGTGCGCACGGGCCCCATCGAGCCGGGACCGCGCGTCGTGAAGGTGAAGCCCACCCGGGACGCCTCCGGGACCGTCACCGAGCCCTCCCGCGTGTGGCTCACCGCCGGGCCCCACGACGCCGTGGCCGCGGCTCACGGGCCGGAGGGCGCCGTCGTCGTGCCGCTGGCGGCCCCGGAGGGGACGACCCTGGCGGGCCTGCAGCGCGGCGACGAGATCGAGCTGACCGACGCGCGGGGTGCACACCGCAGGCTGGAGGTCGAGCAGGTGGACGGCGAGGGCGTGCTCGTGCGGGCGGAGAAGACGGTCTACTGGGCGACGGGCACGGCGCTGACGACGCCGCACGGTCCGCTCGAGGTGGGCCAGCTGCCCCCGCTCGAGCAGTCGATGCGCGTGCATGAGGGCGAGCAGATCGTGCTGACCCGCTCGCTCGAGCCGGTCCCCGCGGTCGACGCGCCGCCCTACCGGATCGGCCTCACCCTGGCGCAGGCGTTCGCGGACGCGGCGGTCGGCGACCGGGTCTCCCTCGACGACGGGCGGATCGGCGCGCGGATCACGGGGGTGTCCGACGACGAGATCACCCTCGAGGTGACCCAGGCCGGCCCGCGCGGGGCGAAGCTCAAGGCGGAGAAGGGCGTGAACTTCCCGGACACGCACCTGGACATCCCGGCCCTCACGGACGAGGACCTCGCCCACATCCCGTTCGCGGCCCGCCAGGCGGACATGGTGAACATGTCCTTCGTCCGCTCGGCCGAGGACGTGGCCCAGCTGATCGACGCGCTCGAGGCCGAGGACGCGCCGGACGTGGACATCACGCTGAAGATCGAGACGGTGGAGGCCTTCCGGCAGCTGCCGCGGATGCTGCTCGAGGCGATGCGCTGGCGGGACGTCGGGGTGATGATCGCCCGGGGCGACCTGGCGGTGGAGGCCGGCTTCGCACGGATGGCCGAGCTGCAGGAGGAGATCCTGTGGCTGTGCGAGGCGGCGCACGTGCCCGCGATCTGGGCCACCCAGGTCCTCGAGTCCCTCGCCAAGACCGGCCTGCCCTCACGGGCGGAGATCACGGACGCCGCGATGGCGCAGCGGGCCGAGGCCGCGATGCTGAACAAGGGCCCGTACATCGACCGCGCCGTCACCGTCCTCGGCGACATCCTGGGCCGGATGCACGGTCATGCGAGCAAGAAGCGCGACATGCTCCGGCGGCTCGAGTCCTGGTCCCTCTGACGGGGCTCAGCCGCGCGGCTCGTCCTGGGGCCGGGGCGGGTGGCCGCCGCGCGCCTCGATGAGCTTGGCGACCTCCTCCGGGGGCAGGGTCACGCCGTAGGAGCGGTCCAGGCCGGTGGGCGCGGGGTCCGCCTCCGGGACGGGCCGGGCCGGCGCCTCGGGTCCGCCGGGAGCGGGCGCCGCGTGGGACCCGCCCGACGACGGCGCGGCGGCCGGGGTGGCCTGCACGGGCCCGTCCTCGGCCTCCTCCGCGGCGGGCGCGGGCGCCGGCTGCGGGGCCGCGGGCGGCGTCGGGGCCGCGGCACCGCCCAGGCCCAGCTCCTGGCGGGCGCGGGCGGCGTGGTCGAACGCGACCACGAGGTCGAAGGCCGTGGGCACGACGGCCTGCGAGGACGCGAAGCCGTGCTGGCCCCGACGCATCGCGAAGCCGATCACGCCGAAGATCAGCCACACCGCCAGGCCCAGCAGCATGGAGGTGAGGATCTGCCCCGGGCCGGCCTCGGGGGCCAGCAGGTAGAGGAACACGCCGATCAGTCCACCGAAGAACACGCCGCGCACTCCCGCGGACAACGCCACCTGGGCGTAGTTCAGCCGGCCGCGCACCCGCTCCACGACCCGCAGGTCCTTGCCCACGATCGACACGGCGCTCACGGGGAAGTCCGTGGCGGCGAGGCGGTCCACCTGCTCGCGCGCCTGCGCGTAGGTGGCGTAGGTGGCCAGCAGCTCTCCGCGGGGCAGGCCCTGCTCGGCGCCGGGCTGAGGGTTGGACATCATGAACGACATGGACCCATTGTGCCCGGCCCGGCGCCCGGGCGGGCGGCGGTCCGCCGTACGCGGACACGGAGCCGCGGTCCGGCACGCCGTAGGCTGGGTCGGTGAGCTCCCCCAAGATCTTCGTGGCCCGCCTGCTGGGCCTGGACGTCTTCGACCCCCTCGGCGACCGCCTGGGACGGCTGCGCGACGTCGTCGTGCTGGACCGCGGCCCCGCCGCAGCCCCGTTCGCCACCGGCCTCGTGATCGAGGTCCCCGGCAAGAAGCGCGTCTTCGTCCCGATGACGCGGGTGACGTCCATGGACTCGGGCCGGATCATCACGACCGGGCTGATCAACCTGCGCCGGTTCTCCCGCCGTGGCGCCGAGCAGATGGTGGCCGCCGACCTCTTCGACCGGAAGGTGCGCCTCTCCGACGGGTCGGGCGAGGCCTTCCTGGAGGACATCGGGCTGGAGCAGCAGCGCAACGGCGACTGGCTGGTCTCGGACCTGTACGTGCGCCGCATCGTCGGCCGCGGCCCCTTCGGCCGCGCCCAGCGGGGCGAGCACCTCCTGCTGAACTGGGACGAGGCCCGCTGGACGGCGCAGGCCGACCCGCAGGGGGCCACGAGCTTCCTCGCCGCGCACGAGGACCTCAAGCCCGCCGACCTGGCGGACATGCTCCACGACATGTCGGAGAAGCGCCGCGTCGAGGTCGCCAGCGAGCTGCAGGACGAACGCCTCGCGGACGTGCTCCAGGAGCTGCCCGACGACGACCAGGTGCAGATCCTCTCCCAGCTGGACATCGACCGCGCCGCCGACGTCCTGGAGGAGATGGACCCGGATGACGCGGCGGACCTGCTCCACGAGCTGCCCGACTCCCAGCAGGAGCTGCTGCTCGAACGCATGGAGCCGGAGGACGCCGAGGACGTCCGGCGCCTGCTCGAGTACGAGGAGGGCACGGCGGGCTCGCTCATGACCCCCGTGCCGGTCATCCTCCCCCCGGAGGCCACCGTGGCCGAGGCCATGGCGACCATCCGACAGCAGGAGATCTCCCCCGCGCTGGCCTCGCTCGTGATCGTGGCCCGGCCGCCGCTGGAGACGCCGACGGGCCGGTTCCTCGGCGTCGTCCACTTCCAGCGCCTGCTGCGCTACCCGCCGCCGGAGGCGATCGGCAACATCATGGACAAGGACCTCGAGCCCGTCTCGGACCTCGCCCCCATCGCCCACGTGACCCGCGAGCTCGCGACCTACAACCTCACGTGCATCCCCGTGGTGAACGAGCAGGACCGCGTCGTCGGGGCCGTGAGCGTGGACGATCTGCTCGACCACATCCTGCCCGACGACTGGCGGGCCATGGACCTCGACGACGCCGAGACCCGCCCCGCAACCTGACCCCGCGGCCCGCCGCCGCACGACACCGGAGGTGTGAGCATGACCCAGACCGCGCGAGACCTGCGCCCGGGCCGCGGCACCGGCCTGGACACCCCGCTGAGCGCCAGCGGGCGCCGCGTGCCCCGGCTGGCCCCGAACCCGGACGCCTTCGGCGAGGCCACCGAGGGCATCGCCCGCTTCATGGGCACCCCGCAGTTCCTCGTCTGGATGACGCTGTTCTGCGCCGCCTGGCTGGGCTGGAACACGTTCGGCCCGATGGAGTGGCGGTTCGACTCCGCCGAGCTCGGCTTCACCGCGCTCACGCTCATGCTCTCCCTCCAGGCGTCCTACGCCGCACCCCTGCTCCTGCTGGCGCAGAACCGCCAGGACGACCGGGACAGGGTCGCGCTGCGCGAGGACCGTGACCGCGCCGAGCGCAACCTCGCCGACACCGAGTTCCTCACCCGCGAGATCGCCGGTCTGCGGCTGGCCGTCCAGGAGGTCGCCACGCGCGACTTCGTGCGCGGCGAGCTGCGCGGCGTCCAGGACGACCTCAGGGACGACCTCCGCGAGGCGCTGCGCGCCGAGCTGCGGGAGGAGATCCGGGAGGAGATCCGGGAGGAGCTGCGCGCCGGCCTCCCGGGCGCCGAGGCCCAGCCCCGCAAGAACAAGAAGACCAAGGGCCGCGGCCGGGATGCGCGGCGCGGCGACGCCGGCGCCGAGCCCACGACCACCACGCTCGCCACCCTCGCGGCCCAGGAGGCCCGCGAGGCCGGGGGGTCCGGTCCGGCGGCCGGTCCCGCCGACGGTGCGGGCCCGGTGGACGGGGGCGGCCGATGAGCGCCCTGGGCCTGCCCGTGCCCGAGGTCCGCACCGACCTCGAGCGCCGGGTGCTGGAACGGCTCGCCACGGTCCAGGACCCCGAGATCCGCCGCCCGATCACCGACCTCGGCATGGTGGAGTCGGTCCTGGAGACCGCCCCGGGCGTCGTCGAGGTCGCGGTCCTGCTCACGATCGCCGCGTGCCCCCTGCGCGGGACGATCCAGACGGACGTGGCCGCCGCCGTCGCCGACGTGCCCGGCTGCGGGTCCGTGGACGTGCGCGTCGGGGTCATGGAGCCCGAGCGCCGCCTGGCGCTGCAGGACGCCCTGCGCGCGGCCCGGCCGACGAACCCGTTCGGGAAGGACACGCTCACGCGCGTCCTCGCGGTGGCCTCGGGCAAGGGCGGCGTGGGCAAGTCCTCGGTCACGGCCAACCTCGCGGTCGCGCTCGCCGCGCGCGGGCTCGCCGTCGGCCTGATCGACGCGGACGTGCACGGCTACTCCATCCCCGGGCTCCTGGGCGTGACCGCCACCCCGACCAAGCTGGACCGGATGATCCTGCCCCCCGTGGTGCGGGACGTGAAGGTCATCTCGATCGGCATGTTCCTCGACGCGGACCGGCCGGTGGCCTGGCGCGGGCCGATGCTGCACCGCGCGCTCGAGCAGTTCGTCACGGACGTGCACTGGGGCGACCTGGACGTGCTGCTCGTGGACCTGCCCCCGGGCACCGGGGACATCGCGATCTCGACGGCGCAGCTGCTGCCCGCCTCGGAGCTGCTCGTGGTGACCACGCCGCAGCACGCCGCCGCGCAGGTGGCCGCGCGCGCCGGTCAGCTGGCGGAGCAGACGGGGCAGACCGTGGCCGGCGTCGTGGAGAACATGGGGCCGATGACCCTGCCGGACGGCACCGTGCTGGATGTGTTCGGGACCGGCGGCGGTGCCGAGGTGGCGGAGCGGCTGTCCGGGGTGCTGGACACTCAGGTGCCGCTGCTGGGCACCGTCCCCCTGGACCCGGCGCTGCGCGCGGGCGGCGACGCCGGCGAACCCGTGGTGGTGTCCGCGCCGGAGAGCCCCGCGGGCCGGGCGCTGACGCAGATCGCGCAGCGGGTGGCCGTGCGACCGCGCGGGCTGGCCGGGCGACCCCTGCCGTTCACCCCTCGCTGACCTCGGGTGCCGGCGCCCCGGCCGGGGCACCCGACGCGCGCGACGGCGTCAGGTCGCGTCGACGTCGAAGGGGGCGGGCGCCAGCCCGAGCAGCTCGAGGGGGTCCGGTTCGGTCTCGACGGCGGCAGGACGCTCCTCTGCGAGGGCCTCGGCGCGGCCGGAGGCCATCAGGGCTGCGGCGGCACCGCCCACGGCGGCCGCCCCCGCGGCGGGCGCGGTGGACCGAGTCTGTGCGGCGGCGACGGACTCCGCGGCGGCGGTGCTGCCGCCCCCGGCGGGGCGGCGGAAGAGCGTCCGCGGATCCATGTCCGCCAGGTCCTGGTGGGTGAGGCCGCCGTGCACGTCCTCGGCGCTGATGCCCGTCGCCTGCGCCGCCCGGGACGCGGGCGTGGACGAGCCGTCGGCGGGCTCGCGGAGCGCGTCGCGGATGATGCGGCGCGGGTCGTACTGGCGGGGGTCGTACTTGCGCCAGTCCACCTCGTCGAAGTCCGTGCCGGTCTCCTCCTTGAACTGCGCCTTGGCACCCTCGGCCTTGTCGCGCATGACGCGCAGCCAGTCGGTGAAGGCGCGCGTGTACTCGGGGAGCTTCTCCGGCCCGAGGATGACGATCGCGAGCACCGCCAAGATGATGAACTCGCTGCCGTTGATACCTAACACCCTCCGAACTCTACTAGAGCGGCACCGCCCCACAGCCCGGAGCCGCGGGGGCGGGGCGGCTCAGCCGCGGGGGCGCGGCACGGCGTCCGCGATGCGTTCGAGGCCTCGCTCCAGGCGCTCCTCGACGGCGTCTCCGCCGCCCAGCTCGAGCACCCGTGCCCGCTCGGAGACCAGCAGGTGGGTGAGGACCGCGTCCGCGCGCTCGTCCGGCAGGGTGGCCTCCACGCGGTAGGCGGCCTGCGGCGTGGTCAGCTCGGCCGTCCAGCCGTCCTCGCCCCCCGCCGGGACGATCCGGTAGACGCCGCCGCCGGCCAGTCGACGCTCCTGCGCCCCCGTGCTCAGGGGCGCGGTCGAGGCACAGCCCTCCGGGGCGGCTCCCACGATCCGGGGTCGGCACTCGCGGACGGTCACGGTCGGCTCGTCCCGACCCCAGCCGACGACGACCTCCACGTCCTCGGCCGTCTGGGCGGTGTCCACGGTGAGCGGCTCCAGGCCGGCCCCCACGAGGGAGGGCACCGTCCAGCCCTGACCCCGCAGCTCCGCGACGGTTCCGCGCCGGTCCGTCGACGCGGTCCCGGCTGCCGGCAGGGCGACGGTGTCCGTCGGGGTCGGGGCCGTGCGCACGGCCGTGGCGCGGGGCGCGCCGGCCACCCAGACCGCGGTGAACAGCCCGCCGAGCAGGACGACGAAGGTGAGCAGCCCCACCACGAGGCGGCCGGAGACGCCGCGGGCGCGCAGCACCGGGGCGACGACGGCGCCCGCCGGACGCTGGTGCACCGTGCGGGCGGCGTCGAGCACGCGGGCCCGGGCCTGGACCGTGGCGCGGCACTCGGGGCAGCGGTCCAGGTGGCGGGCGATGCGCGCCCGGGACGCGGCGGGGAGGGCGCCCTCGAGGTAGGCGTCCATGTGGCGCTGGGTGTGTCGACGTCCCATGCGGCCACCTCCTCGGTCCTCGCGTCCTCGGCCCGGCGAACGGCCTCCCACATGGCGGGAGCCGGTTCGTGCCGTGTCCTATCATCGGCCCGCCTCCTGGGAGAACTCTGGGTCGCGGCCGCGTGCCGACCCGTACACTGGCCCGCGTCGCCCGTGCCGCGGGCGAGGTCCCGCCGTCGTCGTCCCGGAGTCACCCATGAGCGCCCTGCAGCCCCAGCCCACCGACAAGCACGCGTCCTGGGCCTGGTCGGAGAGCCGGGCCACCGAAGACGACGTCGTCCTGCGCGCCCGCGAGCGCGCCGCCGAGCTGGAGGTGCCGCCGGTGAGTGAGGGGACGGCGGCCCTGTTGACGGTGCTGGCGGCCACGCGTGCCCCCGCGGCGGTCGTGGAGGTGGGCACGGGCGCCGGCGTCTCGGGTCTCGCCCTGATGCGCGGTCTGCCCGAGCGCACGGTCCTCACCACCGTGGACCCGGACGCGGAGGCACAGCGCGCGGCCCGCGAGGCGTTCTCGGAGGCCCGCCTGCCCACGAGCTGCACCCGCATGATCACGGGGCGCTCCCGGCTCGTCCTCCCCCGGCTCACGAGCGGCGCCTATGAGATGGTCCTGGTGGACGGGGACCCGGCCGCACGTCAGTTCGACGTCGAGCAGGCCGCGCGCATGCTCGCCCCCGGCGGCGTGCTCGTCGTGGTGGACGCCCTCGACGGCGACCGCGTTCCCCGGCCCGCCGTGCGCGACGAGTCCACCGTGTCCGCCCGGGCGGTGGACCGCCTCATCCGGGAGGACGAGCACTGGCTGTCCGCCGTCGTCCCCTCCGGCACGGGCGTGCTGATCGCGGTGCGCCGCTGATCCGCGGCGTCGCCGGGAACGCGGACGCCCCGCGCACCGTGACGGTGCGCGGGGCGTCCGCGTCGAAGGGGTCCGGGCTCAGGCCTGGATGACGCCCTCGAGGCACTCCTTGAGCTCGCGGGCCTCGTCCGCGTTGATCTCCAGCACGAGACGGCCGCCGCCGTCGATCGGCACGCGCATGATCAGGCTGCGCCCCTCCTTGGTCACTTCCATGGGACCGTCCCCGGTGCGGGGCTTCATGGCGGCCATTGCGACTTCCCTTCTGGATGATGTTCCCGTCACGGCGTCCGGCGACCGCGGGAGCGGGCGCTGTCCGGACGCCTCCGGCGCCCCCGCACGCGAGCGTGCGCGAGGCCGGTCACATCACCATTATCGCGGATTCCGCGTGCTCGCGCCAAACGATGGCCTGCACCGAGCCCGGCCCGCGACTCAGGCACGCCCCGCCGGATCGCTCCGGGACGGGTCGGCGGCCTCGAGCTCGGCCACCCGGGCCCGCAGGGCGGTCACCTCGTCCTCGCACTGCGCCAGGGCGTCCCGCAGCCGCAGCAGGACGGCGTCCACCTGGTCCCGCTGGTAGCCGGGCACCGCGACGGCCAACCGCAGCAGGTCGACATCCGCCGCGCGCGGCCGCTCCGGCAGCAGCACGGGGTGCCCCGGCGTCCGCCCGGCCGGGTCGTCGGCCCGGAGCGTGAGCCGGCCCGCGAGGGCGGCGGCCAGGGCCGCCAGCACGACGACGAGCACGGCCACCAGGACGATCCACTGCGGCCCGCTCACGCGTCGGCCCTCCCCGCCGAGCGGAGCACGCACGCGACGGCCTCCTCGGCCGTGTCCACGAGGTGGAACAGGTCCGGGTCCTCGGGCGAGATCATGCCGCGCTCCACGAGCGTGCCGCGGATCCAGTCCACGAGCGGGCTCCAGAAGCCGCGGTCCACGAGGACCACGGGAAAGCGGGTGACGGTGCCGGTCTGCACGAGGGTGAGGGCCTCGAAGAGCTCGTCCAGGGTGCCGAGGCCGCCGGGCAGCACGATGAACCCCTGCGCGTACTTGAGGAACATGACCTTGCGGACGAAGAAGTAGCGGAAGTCCACGCCCACGTGCACCCAGGGGTTCAGGCCGGTCTCGAACGGCAGATCGATGCCCAGGCCCACGGACTCTCCACCGGCCTCGTGGGCACCCCGGTTGGCGGCCTCCATGGTGCCGGGCCCCCCGCCGGTGATGACCGTGTACCCGGCCTGGGCCAAGCGGCTTCCGACCTCGTGGGCCAGGGCGTACTCGGCGCTGCCCTCGGGCGTGCGCGCCGAGCCGAACACGGAGACCGCGGGACCCAGCCCCGCGAGGGTGCCGAAGCCCTCGACGAACTCCGCCTGGATGCGCAGGACACGCCAGGCCTCGGACGTCGTCGAGGTGACGTCGGCGGCGGGGCGTGCGGCGTCGCCGGGCCGCCGGCCGTCGAGGAGGAGCTGGTCGAACGTGGGGGTGTGCGCCGCCTCCCCGCGCAGGACCTGCCCGCCGCGGCGGACGCGCTGGGGCGCGGCGGCGACGTCGCCGCCCGAGGGGTGCTCATGTGGGGCCATGGCGTCAGCCTAACGAGCCGGCGGGCCGCCAGGGCCGGCGTCGCACGGCGCACCCCGCCGGGTGTGGCGTGCGCTATATTCCATTGGCATGACGCAGATCACGCCTGAGCAGCCCCACGGCGCCCACCTCCTCGACGAGGCCGGCACGCGGCGCCGTCGCGGTGCCGCAGGCGACGACCTGATCGTCCTCGAGGGCGTGAACAAGCACTTCGGCGACTTCCACGCCCTCCGACAGATCGACCTGCGGATCCCGCGCGGCCAGGTGGCGATCGTCCTCGGCCCGTCGGGCTCCGGCAAGTCGACCCTGTGCCGCACGATCAACCGGCTCGAGACCATCGACGACGACGGCGGCCGCATCCTGATCGACGGGCGGCCGCTCCCCAGCGAGGGCCGGCAGCTCGCCCAACTGCGCGCCGAGATCGGCATGGTCTTCCAGTCGTTCAACCTCTTCGCACACAAGTCGATCCTGGAGAACGTCACCCTCGGGCCCATCAAGGTGAAGGGCAAGCGCCGGGCGGACGCCGAGCGGCACGCGATGGAGCTGCTCGAGCGCGTGGGCGTGGCCGCCCAGGCCAGGAAGATGCCGGCCCAGCTCTCCGGCGGGCAGCAGCAGCGCGTGGCCATCGCCCGTGCCCTGGCGATGGAGCCGAAGGCCCTGCTCTTCGACGAGCCGACCTCCGCCCTCGATCCCGAGATGGTGCAGGAGGTCCTCGACGTCATGGTCCAGCTCGCCGAGGGGGGCATGACCATGGTCGTGGTCACCCATGAGATGGGCTTCGCCCGCAAGGCCGGGGACCGCGTGGTCTTCATGGCCGACGGCGCCATCCTCGAGGACACCGACCCCGACACCTTCTTCACGAACCCCCGGCACGAGCGCGCCCAGGACTTCCTGGGCAAGATCCTCGCGCACTGACCCCGTCCCCCGTCGCCCCCACCGCACCGAACCAGAGGAGAGCACCATGCTCCGCACGAAGCTCCTGACCCTGTCCGCCGTCACCGCCGCGGCCGCCCTGTCCCTCACCGCCTGCGCCCCCTCCTCGTCGCAGGGCGGCGGTGGCGACGCCGCCGGCTCGTCCTCGGCCGGCGAGTCGACGTCGTCCGGCTCCGGCGAGCGCCTGCGCATCGGCATCAAGTTCGACCAGCCGGGCCTGGGCTACCGCGAGGGCTCGGCCCAGCCCACCGGCTTCGACACGGACGTGGCCCGCTACGTGGCGGACAAGCTCGGCGTGGCCGAGAAGGACATCGAGTGGGTCCAGACCCCGTCCGCGAACCGGGAGAACGCCCTGGAGAACGGCGAGGTCGACATGATCTTCGCGACGTACTCCATCACGGACGCCCGCAAGGAGCGCGTCGACTTCGCGGGCCCGTACTTCGTGGCCGGCCAGGACCTGCTGGTCCGCGCGGACGACACCGCGATCACCGGCCCCGAGTCCCTCGAGGGGAAGAACCTCTGCTCCGTCACCGGCTCCACCTCGGCCCAGAAGATCAAGGACCAGTTCGCCTCCGGCGTGAACCTGGTGGAGCAGGGCGGCTACGCCGAATGCGTGACCTACCTCGAGTCCGGCCAGGTGGACGCCGTGACCACGGACGACATCATCCTCGCGGGCTTGGCCGCCGCCGACGCCAACAAGGGCAAGTTCAAGGTCGTCGGCAACACCTTCACCACGGAGCGCTACGGCGTCGGTCTGCCGAAGGACTCGGAGCGGTGCGAGGACATCAACGAAGCCATCAAGGAGATGAAGGACTCCGGCGAGTGGGAGAAGGCCCTCGAGTCCAACACCGAGGGCACGGGCTACACCTACGACGAGACGCTGAACTCCGGCGAGGACGCCGAGTTCGAGCCCTGCGCCTGACGACCTGCGCCGCCGGGTGGGCCTGGGACGTGAGCTGAACCGGCACCCTCGGCCCGCCCGGCGGCTCCCCTGCCCGTCAGCCTTGTCCCGACCCTCGGAGAACTCATGGAATCGATCTCCTCGCTCCTCGCGGACTACGGCGCGGACATCCCGCTCGCGTTCTGGACGAACATCAGGCTCGCGTTCCTCGCGACCCTCGGCTCGTTCGTCCTCGGCGTGGTGCTCGCCCTGTTCCGCATCTCGCCCGTCCCCTCGCTGCGCGCCCTCGGCGCCGGCTACGTCAACGTGGTCCGCAACACCCCGCTCACGATCATCATGCTGCTCGGCGTGCTCGCCGTCTGGGGACAGCTGAAGATCAGCTTCTCGTCCGACTTCACGCTGAACTTCTTCATCTACGCCGTGATCGCCCTCTCGCTTTACCACGCGGCGTTCATGTGCGAGGCGATCCGCTCCGGCGTCAACACCGTCCCGCTCGGGCAGGCCGAGGCCGCCCGCTCCATCGGCCTGGGCTTCCTGCCCGCGGCCCGCCACGTGATCCTGCCCCAGGCGCTGCGCGGGGCCATCACCCCGCTCGGCAACACCGTGATCGCGCTGACCAAGAACACCACCGTCGCCGCCGCGGCGTCGGTGGCGGAGGCCTCGGGCCTGATGAAGCGCATGATCGAGTTCAGCCCGGACGTGATGGTGGCGATCTTCCTGACCTTCGCGATCGGCTTCTGCCTGATCGTCATCCCCATCGGCCTGCTGACCACGTGGGCCTCGGAGAAATGGGCGGTGGCCCGATGAGCGCCCAGGCCTCCGTCCTCTTCGACGCCCCGGGCCCGATCGCCCGCCGGCGGATCCTCCTCGCCAACCTCGTCGCCCTCGCCGCGGTCCTGACCGTGGCGGTGCTCGTCCTGATCCAGATGAACGCCACCGGCCAGCTCTCCGGCCGCCGCTGGCTGGCCGCCGTCGACGGCAACGCGTGGCGGAACTATTACCTGCCGGGCCTGCAGTTCACCCTGCAGTCCGCGGGCATCGCCGTGGTCTCCTCCGTGGTGTTCGGCCTGGTGTTCGGCTTCCTGCGGCTGGCCCCGGTCGGCCCGGTGCGCTGGCTGGCCGCCGTCGTCGTGGAGTTCTTCCGGGCCGTGCCGGTGCTCGTGATGATGGTGTTCTTCTACCAGCTGTTCGCACAGGTCGCGCGCTCCGGAGCGATCCAGCCCCAGGACGGCCCGTACTACGCGGTGATCGCGGCGCTGACCCTGTACAACGGGTCTGTGATCGCGGAGCTGGTGCGCTCCGGGGTGCGCTCGCTGCCGCGCGGCCAGCGCGAGGCGGCCGCGGCGGTGGGCATGACGAGCACCCAGTCCCTGCGGCTCGTGGAGGTGCCCCAGGCCCTCATCGCCATGCTGCCGTCGCTGCTGAGCCAGTTCGTGGTGATCCTCAAGGACTCGGCGCTGGGCTACCTCATCGGCTTCTTCGAACTCCTGCAGTACGCCCGCCAGCTCGGCTCCGGCAACGGCAACATCCTGCAGTCCCTCGTGGTGGCCGCGATGATCTTCATCGTGATCAACTTCCTCCTCACCTGGGCGGCCACCCGGCTCTCGCGGCGGCTGTCGTCGCGGACGGCCGGCGACGCCAGCGCCCCCACGACCCCGCGCGTCGGGGCGCCCACGGACACGGCGGGCTGACCGGGCGGCGGGCGAGGCGGGCCCGCAGGTCGGGCGGCTGGCACCGGCCGACGTCGTCGGGTCAGCCGGCCAGCCAGGCCGTGAGCGCCGCGAGGCACGCGTGGACCGCCTCGCGGGGCACGTGCTCGTCGTCCGTGTGGGCCAGGAGGGCGTCGCCGGGGCCGAAGTTGACCGCGGGCACGCCCAGCTGGGAGAACCGGGCCACGTCCGTCCACCCGTACTTGGGCTGGGGCTCTCCCCCGACGGCGGCGACGAACGCGGCGGCGGCCGGCCGGTCCAGACCGGGGCGGGCGGCGGGCGAGGCGTCGTCGATCCGCACCTGGGCGTCCCAGTCCACGCCGGCCCCCTCCAGCACCGTGCGGACGTGCGCGTGGGCCTGCTCGAGGGTCTTGTCCGGCGCGAACCGGTAGTTCAGGTCCACGGACGCCTCGTCCGGGATGACGTTGCCCGCGACGCCGCCGGCCACGCGGATCGCGTGCAGCCCCTCGCGGTACTCCAGGCCCTCCACCGTGACCGTGGCCGGCTCGTACGCCGCCAGGGCGGTGAGCACGGGGGCCAGCTTGTGGATCGCGTTGTCGCCGCGCCAGGCGCGGCCCGAGTGCGCCGCGACACCGGAGAAGGTGACGCGGTACCGGCACGTGCCGTTGCAGCCGCCCTCCACGACGCCGTCGGTCGGCTCGAGCAGCACCGCGAAGTCGCCCTCCAGCAGCTCGGGGGCCTGGCGGGCCACGCGGGCGAGGCCCGACAGGTCCGAGGAGACCTCCTCGTGGTCGTAGAACACCCACGTGACGTCGTGCACGGGGGTCGGGCCGTCCGCGCGGCCGAAGCGGCCGGCCAGGGCCAGCTGCACGGCGACGCCGGACTTCATGTCCACGGCTCCGCGGCCGTACAGCACGTCCCCGTCCCACGCCGAGGGCACGGTCCCGCGCGAGCCCGGCACGGTGGGCAGGGGCACCGTGTCCAGGTGCCCGGCCAGGATCACGCGGGTCGGCCGCCCCAGAGCGGTGCGGGCGACGACGGCGTCCCCGAACCGCCGCACCTCGAGGCCGCCGAGGGCGCGCAGGGCCTGCTCGACGGCGTCGGCCAGCGGCCCCTCCTCCCCCGAGACGGAGCGCACGTCCAGCAGGATGGCGGTGAGCGCCGCGACGTCGAGGTCCGGATCGGCGAGGTCGGGCAGGGACACGGGGGTGAGACTCATGTGTCCAGTCTACGGACGGGCCTCTCGCCGCCCTGCAGCGTGCCCCGGCCGCTCAGTAGGCTGAGGCGCATGACCCAGACCGCCGCACAGCAGCCCTCCCCCCGTCTCGTCTCCGGCCACGGCCTGGCCACCACGGCCGCCGACGGCGCCGTCCTGGACGTGTGGTTCCCCGCGCCCGTGGCCGGTCCGCTCTCCGCCGCGGACGCCTCGCTGCGCGACACCCTGCGCGCCCTCGCCGCGGACGACGCGGACCGCGGGACCACGCAGGCCGTCGTCGAGCTGGAGGTCGACCTGGACGCCGCCCCGGCCTCCACTGCGGACGCGTGGCTGCGCCTGCACGCCCTCTCGCACCGCCTGGCGCGGCCGAACGAGCTCAACCTCGACGGCGTCTTCGGGCTGCTCACCAACGTGGTGTGGACGAACCACGGACCCTGCGCGGTCGCCGACTTCGAGCTGACGCGGGCGAGGCTGCGTGCCCGCGGCGCCGTGCAGGTGTACGGCGTGGACAAGTTCCCGCGCATGACGGACTACGTCGTGCCCTCCGGGGTGCGCATCGGCGACGCGGACCGGGTGCGCCTGGGCGCCCACCTGGCCGAGGGGACGACCGTGATGCACGAGGGCTTCGTGAACTTCAACGCGGGCACCCTGGGGCATTCGATGGTGGAGGGCCGGATCTCGGCCGGCGTCGTGGTGGGCGACGGGTCCGACGTCGGAGGCGGCGCGTCCATCATGGGCACGCTCTCCGGCGGCGGCACCCAGCGGATCGTGATCGGCGAGCACGTGCTGCTCGGCGCGAACTCCGGCGTGGGCATCTCCGTCGGCGACGACTGCGTGGTCGAGGCCGGTCTGTACGTCACCGCGGGCACGCGCGTGAGCGTGCTGCAGGACGGCGAGGCGGCGCGAACCGTGAAGGCCGTGGACCTCTCCGGCGTGCCGAACCTGCTGTTCCGCCGCAACTCCACCACGGGCGGGGTCGAGGCCCTCCCCCGCGCCGGCCGGACCGTCGAACTGAACGCGGCGCTGCACGCGAACTGACCCGGCGCACCCGGCTGCCAGCCCGCGACCCTTCCCTCCGCGCCGCGTTTGGGGGCGATTTCCGGTGGTATCCCGTCGGGATAACGCCCACTATCGCCCCCGGAGCTCCACGGCGGTCCGGGGGCGGGGCGACGACGGCGGCACGCGGCGCGGGCCGTCGGCTCCTGCACAGCAGCGCCCGCCCCGCGCGTCATCCCCGTGCCGCGGCCAGCGCGCCCCGGGCGCCCCGCCGGCGTCGTCCGATGGGTGCATGCCGCGCGTCGTGACTCCTCTGCCGCCCGACCAGCCCGCCGTCCTGTTGGCCACGGACCTGGCCCGACTGGGGCTGCCGCCCGACCGCGCCCGCCGGTCGGACCTGGAGCGGGTCGGACAGGGCTTCCACCGGCAGCGGGCGCACCCTGGCACGGGATGGGCCGACCTGGGCCTGCCCGAGCCCGGGCACGGCTTCTCCCCCGATCACCTTGCCGCGCTTCTGCGCCGACGCCCGGATGCCGTCCTCTCCCACGAGACCGCGGCCCACCTGCACGGCCTGCCGATGCCCGCGCGAGCCTGGCGGCGGCGCGACCCGGCGACCGGCGAGCTCGACGCCGACCCGCCGGTGCACCTCACCGTGGCTCGGGGGACACGACGCGTCCGGCGGGCCGGGCTGATGGACCACCGCAGGCCGCTGGCGCCCGAGTTCGTCACGCACGTGCACGGCCTGCGCGTCACCACCGTCGATCGCACCTGGCTGGACCTGTGCTCCCTGACGCCCCCGTGGACGTTCGAGGACCTCGTGGCCGCCGGCGACCACGCCGTCAGGCACCCGTGGACGCCCGCGGGCCGGACGGATCCGGCCACCACGATCGCCGCGCTGCGGTCCGCGCTGCGCGCGTCCGGACGCTTCCATGGCCGCCCGGCCGCCCGGGAGGCGCTGGATTCCGTTCGCGTCGGGGCGGACTCGCCGCCCGAGACCCGCCTGCGCCTCGCCCTCGTGGCCGGCGGGCTGCCGGAGCCGGAGCTGCAGGCCGCGATTGAGCCCGGGGACCCCTTCTCCCCCGTGGCCGACGTGGCCTACCGTCACGTGCGCCTGGCCCTGCAGTACGACGGTGCGGGGCACCGCACGCGGGAGCAGCAGGCGCGCGACGCCCGCCGGGACCGCTACGGGCAGGCGCGCGGCTGGACGACGCTCCGCGTCACCTGGGCCGATGGGCGCGAGGACTTCCGTGGCGTCGTCGCGGTGGTCCGACGCCGCCTCGGCCACTCCGCCTCGACATGAAGACGCTCCGGCGAACGCATTGGGGGCGGTTTCGGGTGGTATTCCGTCCGAATACCACCCGAAACCGCCCCCCAACGCAGGGTCAGCGCCCCCGGGTCAGCGCTGCGGGTACTGGCGCAGCTGCTCGCCCACGTAGATCTGGCGCGGGCGGCCGATCTTGGTGGCCGGGTCCTCCATGAGCTCGCGCCACTGGGCGATCCAGCCGGGCAGGCGGCCCAGGGCGAAGAGGACGGTGAACATCTTCTCCGGGAAGCCCATGGCCTTGTAGATCACGCCGGTGTAGAAGTCGACGTTCGGGTAGAGCTTGCGCTCCACGAAGTAGTCGTCGGCGAGGGCCTTCTCCTCGAGGCGCTGGGCGATCTCCAGCAGCTCGTCGTTGCCGCCCATCTTGCCCAGGATGTCCTCGGCGGTCTTCTTGATGATCTTGGCCCGCGGGTCGTAGTTCTTGTACACGCGGTGGCCGAAGCCCATCAGGCGGACGCCGTCCTCCTTGTTCTTCACCTTCTCCATGAAGTCCTCGGGCGTGATGCCCTCCGACTTGATCTTCCGGAGCATGTTCAGCACGGCCTCGTTGGCGCCACCGTGCAGCGGGCCGTAGAGGGCGTTGATGCCGGCGGACACCGAGGCGAACAGGTTGGCCTGGGTGGAGCCGACCAGGCGCACCGTCGAGGTGGAGGCGTTCTGCTCGTGGTCCGCGTGCAGCATGAGCAGCAGGTCGAGGGCCTTGACCACGTCCGGGTCGATGTCGTATTCCTCGGCCGGCACGCCGAAGCACAGGCGGAGGAAGTTCTCCACGTAGTTCAGCGAGTTGTGCGGGTACATGAACGGCTGGCCCAGTGACTTCTTGAACGCGTAGGAGGCCAGCACCGGCAGCTTGCCCAGCAGACGCACGGTGGAGATGTGGACCTGCTCCGGATCGTGCGGGTCCAGGGAGTCCGGGTAGAACGTGGACAGCCCGGACACGGAGGAGGACAGCACCGGCATGGGGTGCGCGTCCCGCGGGAAGCCGTTGAAGAACAGCTTGAGGTCCTCGTGCACCATGTTGTGGCGCAGGATGTTGGTCTCCCAGGCCTCCAGGGTCTCCTTGGACTCGGGCAGCTCACCGTAGATCAGCAGGTAGGCCACCTCCATGAACGAGGAGTGCTCGGCGAGGTCCTCGATGGCGTAGCCGCGGTAGCGCAGGATGCCCTGGTCGCCGTCGATGAACGTGACGGCCGACTTGGCGTTCGCCGTGTTCATGAAGCCCGGGTCGTAGGTGACGTCGCCGGTCTCCTTCAGGAGCGGGGCGATGTTGATGCCGTTGTTGCCCTCTGTGGCGTGCTCGACGCCCAGGTCCAGGCTCTGCTCGCCGACGGTCAGCCGGACGGACTCGTGATGGGTCACGGGTGTGCTCCCTCGTCTTGTCTTCTCGATGGCCCGGGTTCGCACGCCCATGTGGGCGCGCCCACACGGGGACGACTCTGCTCCAAACTATCAAGGACCGGCCCGGGGCGCGCGATCGCTTCCCCCGACGACGGCCCTCGGCCCCGGCTCAGCCGGTCCGCGGCCCGCGGGCGGTGAGTCTCGCCGCGGCCCGGGCGACCGCCTCGTCCGTGGCGGTGATCGCCACGCGGACGTAGCCGTCGCCGCCGGCTCCGTAGAACACGCCGGGCCCGGCGATGATGCCCAGGTCCGCCAGTTCGCCCAGCAGGTCCCACGAGTCCTGCGCCGTGGCGTCGGCCGGGTCCAGGTCCGCCCGCCGGGTCCACAGGTACAGCCCCGCCTCGGAGTGGTCCACCGTGTGGCCGGAGACCTCCAGCGCGGTGCGCAGCGCGTCCCGACGGCGGCGGTAGCGGTCCTTCTGCTCCGCGACGTGCGCGTCGTCGGCCAGGGCCACGGCCATCGCGTGCTGCACCGGGGCGGGCACGATCATGCCCGCGTGCTTGCGGGTGTTGACCAGGGTCGCCACGAGCTCCGGATCCCCCGCGGCGAACGCGGCGCGGTAGCCGGCGAGATTGGACTGCTTGGACAGCGAGTAGACGCTCAGCAGGCCCGTCAGGTCGCCGCCGGAGACCTCGTCGGACAGGATGCAGGGCACGACGGCCCCGTCCCACGCGTCCCAGCCGAGCTCGGCGTAGCACTCGTCCCCGCACACCACGGCGCCCACGGCACGGGCGGCGTCGACCGTGCGGCGCAGCGCCGCCGCGTCCAGCACGGCGCCGGTGGGGTTGGCCGGCGAGTTGGTCCACACGAGGCGCACCCGCTCACGCACCTCGGGCGCCAGCGCGTCGAGGTCGTCCGCGGCCACGGCCTCCGCCCCGGCCAGCAGCGCGCCCACCGCATAGGTGGGGTAGGCGGCCTCGGGGTGGACGACGACGTCGCCTGCGCCGAGCCCGAGCAGCGTGGGCAGCCACGCGATGAACTCCTTCGACCCGACCGTGGGCACCACGGCCGCCGGGTCCAGCCCGGGCACCCCGCGGCGCCGGGCGTACCAGTCGACGACGGCGCGACGCAGGGCGTCCGTGCCGTGCGTCGTCGGGTAGCCGTGCGCGTCGGCGGCCTCGGTCAGGGCCCGGCGGATCAGCGCCGGCGTCGGATCCACCGGCGTTCCGATGGACAGGTCCGCGACGCCGTCCGGGTGGGCGGCGGCACGCTCACGGTAGGGGGTGAGCGTGTCCCACGGGTAGTCCGGCAGCGTCAGCATGGGGCTCAGGCGTCGGCGTTCTGCAGGGGCAGGGCGGAGATGATCGGGTGGTCCTTGGCGATCATGCCCAGCTTGGCGGCCCCGCCCGGGGAGCCCAGGTCGTCGAAGAACTCGACGTTGGCCTTGTAGTACTCGGCCCACTCGTCGGGGGTGTCGTCCTCGTAGTAGATGGCCTCGACGGGGCACACCGGCTCGCACGCACCGCAGTCGACGCATTCGTCCGGGTGGATGTAGAGCATGCGCTCACCCTCGTAGATGCAGTCCACGGGGCATTCGTCGATGCACGCCTTGTCCTTGACGTCCACACACGGCAACGCGATCACGTAGGTCATGGCTGACCGTCCACCTCTCTCTGGGCACGGGGTTGCGGGGCTGCGGTCCAGGGTACTCGCTCCCCCGGACGCGTTTCGCGGGCGGTCACAGTGGCCCGGCAGGGGCGCGTGGCGGCCTCGGCGGCCTCCGCGGGTCGGCGGTCCAGCCGCCGGCCCGCGGCCAGCAGGACCAGGCCGAGCGCCGGCTGGCCGACGTTCCAGGCCACGGAGGCGACGACGGCGCCCGGCGCCGCCGCCCACAGGCCGGCCGTCCAGGACAACCCCAGGGCGTCGTCCACCGGCAGGCGCTGCAGGGCCAGGACGGCGGTGAACGCGCCGGCGACGACCGCGGCCCCCGCCGGCAGGGCGCGCCCGCCGCGGCCCGCGCGTCGGACCATCCACCAGCGCTGTGTCGAGCCCACGAGCACAAGCGCCAGCACCGCACCCCAGGGCAGGGTCCAGCCGCCCGGCAGGGAGGCCAGGTTCAGATGGACGGCGGTGCCGAGCGCGCCGGCGACGACGCCGAGCAACGCCCCGCCCACCACGTCGGCGGGCCGGGCGCGGCGGCGGGGACGCTCAGGCACGGGCGCGGGCGCGCGCGGCCTTCAGGCGCTCATTGGCGTCCAGGACGACCTTGCGGATGCGGATGTCCTCGGGGGTGATCTCCACGCACTCGTCCTCGCGGGCGAACTCGAGGGACTCCTCAAGGGTGAGCCGGCGCGGGGGCGTCAGGCCCTCGAACGACTCGGAGGAGGCCGCACGCATGTTGGTGAGCTTCTTCTCCTTGGTGATGTTCACGTCCATGTCGTCGGCGCGCGAGTTCTCGCCCACGATCATGCCCTCGTACACCTCGGCGCCGGGCTGCACGAAGAAGGTGCCGCGCTCCTGCAGGTTGATCATGGCGAACGGCGTGGCGGAGCCCGCCCGGTCGGCCACGAGGGAGCCGTTGGTGCGGTACTCGATCTCACCGGTCCACGGCTCGTAGCCGGCCGCGTAGGAGGAGGCGATGCCCGCGCCGCGGGTCTCGGTGAGGAAGCGGGTGCGGAAGCCGATCAGGCCGCGGGCCGGGACCAGGAACTCCATGCGGATCCAGCCCGTGCCGTGGTTGGACATCTCCTGCATGCGGCCCTTGCGGGCGGCCATGAGCTGCGTGACCGCGCCCATGAACTCCTCGGGGATGTCGATGGTCATGCGCTCCATCGGCTCGTGGACCTTGCCGTCCACGGTCCGGGTGACCACCTGCGGCTTGCCCACGGTGAGCTCGAAGCCCTCGCGGCGCATCTGCTCCACGAGGATAGCCAGGGCGAGCTCGCCGCGGCCCTGCACCTCCCACGCGTCCGGGCGTTCGGTGGGGAGCACCTTGAGCGAGACGTTGCCGATCAGCTCCTTGTCCAGGCGGTCCTTCACCTGGCGCGCTGTGACCTTGGCGCCCTTGACGCGGCCGGCCAGCGGGGAGGTGTTGATGCCCACGGTCATGGAGATGGCCGGGTCGTCCACCGTGATCAGCGGCAGCGGCTTCGGGTTCTCCGCGTCGGTGAGGGTCTCGCCGATCATGATGTCCTCGATGCCGGCGACGGCGACGATCTCGCCCGGGCCGGCCTCCTCCGCGGGCACGCGCTCGAGGCCCTTGGTGGCCAGCAGCTCGGTGATCTTCACGGTCTTCAGGGCGCCGTCCTGGCGGGCCCACGCGACCTGCTGGCCCTTGCGGAGGGTGCCGTTGAAGATGCGCAGCAGCGCGAGGCGGCCGAGGAACGGGGAGGCGTCCAGGTTGGTGACGTGCGCCTGGAGGACCTCGCCCTCGGTGTAGGACGGGGCCGGGATGTGCTCCATGATCACGTTGAAGAGGGCCTCGAGGTCCTCGGCCTCCGGCAGGGCGCCGTCGGCGGGCTGGGTCAGGGAGGCGCGGCCGGCCTTGCCCGAGGCGTAGACGACGGGGACGTCCAGCACCGAGTCGAGGTCCAGGTCCGGATCCTCCTCGGCCAGGTCCGAGGCCAGGCCGAGCAGCAGGTCCATGGAGTCGGAGACGACCCCGTCGATGCGCGCGTCCGGGCGGTCCGTCTTGTTGACCACGAGGATCACGGGCAGCTTGGCGGCGAGGGCCTTGCGGAGCACGAAGCGGGTCTGGGGCAGCGGGCCCTCGGAGGAGTCCACGAGCAGCACGACGCCGTCCACCATGGACAGGCCGCGCTCCACCTCGCCGCCGAAGTCGGCGTGGCCGGGGGTGTCGATCACGTTGATGGTGACGGTCTCGCCCTCGGGGGCGGACGGGCCGGAGTAGAACACCGTGGTGTTCTTGGCGAGGATCGTGATCCCCTTCTCCTTCTCCAGGTCCCCGGAGTCCATGACCCGCTCGGCGACGTCGCCGTGCGTGTTGAAGGCACCGGTCTGGCGCAGCATGGCGTCCACCATCGTGGTCTTGCCATGGTCCACGTGGGCCACGATGGCCACGTTGCGCAGATCGGAGCGGCGGGTTTCGGTCGAGGTCATGGGCGTCCTGTCCGGTTCGACATCAAAGGGGTGGAGGCGCACGACGACGGCGGCCCCCGTGCGATTGTACGCGCAGGGGCCGCCGTGGACAGGCGGGCCGGTGGGCCCGGGGTCGGCGGCGGGACGCGCCCGCCGCCGACCCGCGCGGTCAGTAGACGCCCTCGCCGAGGGAGGCGAGGAACTCGCGGCGCTCCTGGCGACGCTCCGCCTGCTGGTCCGGGTCCGGCACGGGCGCCGCCGCCAGGAGGCGACGGGTGTACTCCTCCTTCGGACGGTGGAGCACCTCCTCCGTGGGGCCCTGCTCCACCTGGCGGCCGTCCTTGAGGACGAGCACCTTGTGGGCCAGCATATCCACCACCGCGAGGTCGTGGGACACGAACAGGCACGCGAACTCGTAGCGCTGCTGCAGCTCCGCGAACATGTCCAGCACGGCGGCCTGGACGGACACGTCGAGGGCCGAGGTCGGCTCGTCCGCGATGAGCACCTGGGGGTCCAGGGTCAGGGCGCGGGCGATCGAGATGCGCTGGCGCTGACCGCCGGAGAGCTCGTGCGGGTACCGGTTCACCACGGAGCGCGGCAGACGCACCGCGTCCAGCAGCTCCTCGGCGCGGGCCAGGCGCGAGCGCCGGTCCCCCACCTTGTGCACGACCATCGGCTCGGTGATGATGTCGCCGATCGGGAACCGCGGGTCCAGCGAGGCCGCCGGGTCCTGGAAGACCACGCCGATGTTCTTGCGCAGGGCGCGCTGCTCGGCCTTGGGCATCGTCGCCAGGTCGTGGCCCTGGATGCGCAGCGAGCCCTCCGCGATGGTGAGCAGGCCGAGGACCGACTTGGCGATGGTGGACTTGCCCGAGCCGGACTCGCCCACCAGGCCCAGGATCTCGCCCGGGGCCACCTGGAAGCTGACGTCGTGGACCACGCGGTTCTTCTTGCCGCGGTGGTCGTACTCGAGGTGGAGGTTCTCCGCCTCGATCGCGTACCGGGCCTGCGTCTGCGTGGCCGTGACCGGCTCCGGCTCTGCCACCTCGAGGGGCTCGCCGAGGCGCGGCACCGCCGAGAGCAGCTTCTGGGTGTACGGGTGCCGGGCGTGCTGGAGCACCTGGTGCACCGAGCCCTGCTCCACGAGCTCGCCGTGGAGCATCACGCACACCCGGTCCGCCATGTCCGCCACCACGCCCATGTTGTGCGTGATGAGCAGGATGCCGGTGTTCATCTTGTTCTTCAGGGAGCGCAGCAGCTCCAGGATCTCGGCCTGGACCGTCACGTCGAGCGCCGTGGTGGGCTCGTCCGCGATGATCACCTTCGGCGAGCAGCTGATCGCCATCGCGATGACGATGCGCTGGCGCTGGCCGCCCGAGAACTGGTGGGGGTACTGCTTGAGCCGGGTGGCGGCGTCGGGGATGCCCACCATGGTGAGCAGCTCGACGGCGCGCTTGTCCGCCTCGGTGCCGTAGGCGATGCCGTGCAGTTCGAGGGCCTCCGTGAGCTGGTCGCCCACGGTGAGGACGGGGTTCAGGGCCGTCATGGGCTCCTGGAACACCATCGCCACCTCGTCGCCGCGGATGTCGCGCAGCTGCCCCGGGGTCATGGTGAGCACGTCGCGGCCGGCCAGCTGCACGGAGCCGGTGATGTCCGCATTGCCCGGGAGCAGGCCCATGGCGGTGGCGCTCGTGACGGACTTGCCGGAGCCGGACTCGCCCACGAGGGCGACGACCTCGCCGGGCTTGACGTCGAACGTCACGCCCTTGACCGCGTGCACCTCGCCGAACTCGGTCGCGAACTTCACGTCCACGTCGCGGAAGGCGAGCACCGGCTCGCCGCCCAGGTCGTCGTGGCGGGCCACGACGCCCATCGCGCTCGTCGCGGGGCCCGGAGGCACGCCGCCGTCGCCGGAGGAGCCGGGCACGGCGGCGCCGCGCGCCTCGAGGTCGGCCGACGACGCCGCGTGCGAGCCCTGCCCGCCGGCGGTCACGTCGTTCTCGTTCTTCTTGCCGAACATGGATCGGCCTTTCTTGTCGTTCGCGCTCATCGCTGACCGTCCTCGTCCGCGTCGGAGATCCGTGCGGATCCGCCGGCCTCCTCCGCGGGGGCCTCGATCCGGCCGGCCGTCGGGGCCGCGGCCAGACCGCCCGCCGTCGTCGCACCGGCCTCGGTGGCGGCCGCGCGGCGGCCGAAGAAGCGGGGCCTGCGGTGGGCGCCCGCGCCCTGGCGCGGGTCGAAGGCGTCGCGCAGGCCGTCGCCGAGGAAGTTCACGGACAGGGCGATCGCGAGGATGATCATGCCGGGCCACCAGAACAGCCACGGACGGGTGGTGAACGCGTTCTGATAGTCGGAGATGAGCAGGCCCAGGGACGAGTCCGGCGCCTTCACGCCGAAGCCGAGGAAGGACAGCGAGGTCTCCAGCAGCACCGCGCCCGCGATGGCGAACGTCGCGTTCACGACGATCACGCCGATCGTGTTGGGCAGCAGGTGCTTGAAGATCAGGCGGCCCGGCTTGGCGCCCATGGCGACGGCGGCCGCCACGAACTCCTTCTCGCGCAGGGACAGGACCTCGCCGCGCACGAGGCGGGCCAGGGACGTCCAGGACACGAGGCCGAGCACCACCGCGAGCGGGAGGATGCCCATCTTCATGCCGCTGGCCATCTGGCCGAGCACCGCGGCGAGCACGAGCAGCGGGATGACGATGATCAGGTCGGTCAGGCGCATCAGCACGGAGTCGACCCAGCCGCCGAAGTAGCCGGACACGGCGCCGACGACCGCGCCGATCACGGTGGAGAGCAGGCCCACGATGGCCGCGATGATCATGGACTGCTGGGTCCCGCGCATCACGAGGGCGAAGTAGTCCTTGCCCGTGGTGTCCTGGCCGAAGGGATGCTCGCCCCAGCGGATGCCCTCGCCCCCGAAGGCCTGCGGCACGACCGAGAGCGTCGGGCGACCGCCGTTCACCACGGACGCCGCGGCCGTGTAGGACTTGTCCCACCAGCCGGGGATGCCGGCGAAGCCGATGGAGGAGAACGCCATCAGCGTGATGAAGACCAGCACGATCAGGGAGATCATCGCCGCCTTGTGGCGGAAGAACCGCTTGCGGACCAGGGCACCCTGGGAGTAGGACTTCCCGGCCTTGGCGCGGAGCTTGGCGTCCTCCGCCTCCGCGAGGTCGAAGATCTGCTTCTCGTCGAGCTGCGCGCCCGTCGTCGAGGAGTTGTTGGTGGTCATCTGGCTCACACTCGAATCCGGGGGTCGAGGACGGCGTAGAGCACGTCCGCCACGAGGTTCATCAGCACGGCGGCGGTGCCCGTCACGAGGAAGAACGCCATCACGGGCATGGGGTCCACGTCGCGCAGGCCGGTGGCGAACAGCTCGCCCATCCCCTTCCAGCCGAACACCTGCTCCGTGATCACGGCGCCGCCGATCAGGCCGGCGAAGTCGAAGGCCATGATCGTGGTGATGGGGATCAGGGAGTTGCGGAACGCATGCTTCAGGATCACCTGGCGCTCCGGCAGGCCCTTGGCGCGCGCGGTGCGGATGTAGTCCTGGCGCGAGACCTCGAGCATGGAGGAGCGCGTATACCGCGAGTACGTGGCCACCGAGATGATGGTCAGCAGGATGGTGGGCAGCAGCAGCTGCGCACCGCGGTCCAGGAACACCACCCAGAAGTGGGCGTCCAGGTTCGGGGTGCCCGAGCCGATCGTGGAGATCGGGCGCGGCTTGACCTTCAGGAAGGTCGGCCAGTAGTTCATCAGGTGCTCCGCCACGATCGCCACGCCCATGATCAGGGCGGTCACCAGCGAGGCGGACACGGCCGAGCCCTTGGAGAAGCCGCCGAGCAGGCGGCCCACCAGGATGGCCACCAGCACGAGGATGACGCCGAGGCCGGCCAGCAGCAGCGCGGACGGCGTCCGCCACAGCAGGCTGTAGGTGGCGTAGTAGGAGACGAGGCCGATCGCGGCCGTGACCAGGGCGGCCTTGAGGACCGATCGGTTGCGCAGACCGGAGATCACCGCGGTGGCGCCGACGGCGGCGGCCAGGCCGATGACCAGCTGCACGACCGGGCCCATCTGCGGATGCCGCCAGAAGTCGACGGCGAACAGCACCCAGCCGGCGAGCAGGATGAACGCGGCGGTGGCGCCGAACGTGAAGGCGCGCCGCTTGAGGTCGCCCGCCATGACGGCCTGCAGGACCAGGCCCGCGAGGACGGCGACCCCGATGAGGAGGGGCCAGTTCAGCTCGGGGCTGCGGATCCAGTCGTTGAACCGGATCCCCATGTACTCCTTCAGGAGCACGGCCGCCCAGAACACGGGCAGCGAGAAGAAGAGGAAGATCAGGAACGTGACCACGTAGTCGAGGCCGGAGTACTGGCGGATCGCGGTGACGATGCCGATCGCGATGCCGATGATGATCGCCAGGACGGTCGCGAGCACCACGAGGCGCAGCGTGGAGGCCGCGGCGTTGCTCAGCAGGTCACCGACGGACTGACCGTTCCGGCTGAGGCCGAGGTCGCACTGACCGGTGACGCAGCCGCCGATGCCCTGGAGCCAGTCCCAGTACCGGGCGTACCAGGGCTGGTCCAGCCCCATGAATTCGGTGCGGGCGGCGATGAGGGTCTCGCGGTTGGGGTTCTGTGACTCTCGCAGGTCCTGGAGGGGGTCACCCGAGTGGGCCACGAGGAAGAAGAGCAGGATCGACGCGCCGAACAGCACCAGGAGGGAGCTGCCGAGGCGCTTGAGGATGAATTTCAGCACAACAGGGGGTGACCTTCCGTGCGAGTGCAAGGGAAAGGGAGGGGTGCGGGTTCGCCGCGGTTCACGGCCAGAGCCCGGCCGGTGCCCGGCCGGGCTCTGTCCTCGATCCCGACGCCGGCGGTCCGCGGGAGGCGGACCGCCGGGTCAGAGGTCAGCGGGGCGTCACTCCTGGACGCGGACCCACTGCTCCACGTTCCACAGCGCACCCGACTGGGCGGCGGTGTCGCGCACGTTGGCGACGTCGGCCTTGTGGCCGACCAGACCCGGGTGAGCGTACAGCGGGATGGCCTGGAAGTCCTCCCAGAGCAGCTTCTCGATGGTCTTGACCTGCTCGAGCTGCTCGTTCTCGTCCAGCGAGGTGGCGAGCTTGTCCCAGGCCGCGTCCACCTCGGGGTTGTTGTAGCTCTGCTGGTTCTGAGCGCCGTCCGACTGGTAGATGTTCGCGCCGGAGGCCTTCTGGCCCGAGCCGGCCCAGGCGTAGAGGGCGGCGTCGTAGTCACCGGCCGGCATGACCTCCTTGAAGAACACCGGCGAGTTGGCGTCCTGCACGTCGAAGCCGGCCTGGTCGCAGGAGCTCTTGATGAGCGCGACGGTCTCGGTGCGACGCTGGTTGCCCGCCTGGTAGCCGAGGCGGACCGTGGGCGTGGAGACGCCCGACTTCTCGACGAGCTCCTTCGCCTTCTCGATGTTCGGCTCGTCCATCTCCTTCGGGTAGGCCTCGTCCACGACCTCCTGGTACTTGTCCTGGAAGGGGAAGACCTCGCGCAGGTTCATGACCTGGGCGTCCGCATAGATCGGCTTGATCAGGTTGTCCACGATCTGCTGGCGGGGCAGGCAGAGGGCGAAGGCCTCGCGCAGCTCCGGGGAGTCCGCGAAGACGGAGCCCTCGCCGCGGTTGTAGTCCACGTGCTCCCAGGTCAGCTGGTCACCGGTCTGGACGTTGACGTCCTCGCCGAGGCCCTCGAGCTGCTGGAGGGTGTCCACGGTGGCCTGCGGCTCGATGACGTCGAGGTCGCCGTTCTGCAGGGCCTGCACGTGGGTCTTCGGGTCGGCGAAGCGGAGGACGAGCTCCTTGGTGGCCGGCGGGGTGCCCCAGTACTCAGGGTTGGCCTCGAGAGTGATGGACTGGCCGGCCTGCCAGCCGCCGTCCTTGAACTTGTAGGGGCCCATGGAGGGCACCAGCGAGGCGTCCGGCAGCTCGCCGGGGCTGAAGTCCCAGCCGTCGTTCCAGAACTCGGCCGCCGGGGTGAGCGCCTCGACGTCCTTCTCCTTCGCAGCGGTGACGAGCTCCTCGAAGCTCATGCCCGCCTCCTTGGCGACGATGTGCGCCGGCAGCGCGGTGCTGATGAGGATCTCCCAGTCCGCGTAGGGCTCCGGGTAGGTGACGGTGAACTCCTTGCCGTCGGCCTCGCCCTCGGGCGCCTCCGGGATGTACTTGCCCTGCTCGAAGGAGATCGAGTCGAACAGCGGGGTCTCGGAACCCTCGGCCTTGACCGTGTCGTTGTTCGCGGCCCAGTGCACGATGAAGTCGCCGGCGGTGACGGGGGTGCCGTCGGACCACTTGGCGTCGTCGCTGATGGTGTACTTCACGGTCAGCGGGTCGTCCGAGGTCTTCTCGTACGTGCCGAAGTCCTCGTTCGGGATGATCGAGCCGTCGGTGCCGAAGTACCAGAAGGACGAGAACATGCGGTCCGCGACGGCCGAGTTGTACGTGGTGTACGTGTTCGACTGCAGGCCGTTGTAGGACAGGAAGTCGTCGGCGCCCACCGAGTAGGCGATGGAGCCGTCCTGGGTCTTGACGTCGCCCAGGTCGGCCATCTCCGGCCCGGAGGCCTCGGCGGTGAGCTTCTGGCCCTTGTCCCCTTCGATGACGTTGCCGGCGCCCGAGTCGCCGCCCTGGCTGGCGCCGGAGCCGTTGCTGGATTCGCCTGCGTTGCCGCCGCCCGGGGCGCACGCGGAGAGGATGAGGGCCGAGCCGGCGGCCAGGGCCGCGGCAGCGGAGAGCTTCGTGTACTTCATGGAAGGTGCTTCCGTTCATGAGAGGTGCAAGGACGTCGCGCGCCCGCATCCCTGTGGGGATCCGATGGTGCGAGACGACCCCCGGGCCGTTCCGCCGAGACGGGACGTTCCGTGAGATGAACCACACTGTAGCGGGCACATTCCGATTCGCGAAAGTCCGGATCCGGATCAGTCTCAGCCGTGGCGCACAGCGGTCGCCGACACCCCGGCAGACCCCGGCACGGCGCCGCTCCGCCCGGGCGGCGGCGCGGTCAGCGACGACGGTCCGCCAACAGAGTCCGCACGGCCCACGCCCCGCCCATGCCATGGACGCCGGCGCCCGGCGGGGTGGAGGCGGAGGCCAGATACAGCCCGGCCCGGCCCGCCCGGTGCGGCCGGGGCGACGCAGTGGGGCGCAGGAGCGCGCGCGCTCCCGCGAGCGATCCCCCCGCGATGTCGCCGCCCACGAGGTTCGGGTTCCACACCTCCAGGTCGGCCGGGCGCATCGCGACCGCGGCCTGGATCCGGTCCCGGAAGCCGGGTGCGTGCCGCTCCACCTCCGCCTCGATCAGCGGACGGACGTCGCCGGGGTGGCCGTGGGGCACATGGGCGTAGGACCAGACGACCGTGTGCCCCCGGGCGGGCCCGGTGGCCCGTGTGGGGTCCGCCGCCTGCTGCTGACAGAGCATGACGAAGGGCCGCGCCGGCATCCGGCCGGCCGCGACGTCGTCCTCGGCCCGCCGGATCTCGGCGGCGGTCCCGCCCAGATGCACCGTCCCCGCGCCCGCGAGCCGGGCGTCGCGCCACGGGATCGGCCCGTCGAGCAGGAAGTCGACCTTGGACACGGACGGCCCGGGGCGCCACCGGCGCAGGGCCGCGGCGTAGCGCGGCGGCAGGCCCGTGCCGGCGACGCGCAGCACCTGGCGCGGGGTCAGGTCCAGCACGACGGCGTCCGCGGCGGGCAGCGCGCGCAGGTCCGTGACCTCGTGGCCCAGGTGCAGCCGCCCGCCGTGCGCCCGCAGCACCGCCACGAGCGACTCGACGATCGCCCCCGACCCGCCGCGCGCCACCGGCCAGCCCGAGCTCATCCCGAGCGCGCCGAAGAGCGCACCGAACGCCGCCGTCAGGGGCCGGCTCGAGGGCAGGATCGCGTGGGCCGCCGAGCCCGTGAACAGGGCGCAAGCGGCCGCCGTGCGGAACATCGCCCGGCCCAGCAGATCGGCCGGCCACGGGGCGCGCAGGCCGAAGCGGGCCATCGCCACCGGATGGGGCGGGGGTCGCAACACCGGGCCGAGCGCGCCCGCCAGGATCTCGTCGACGTGGTCGACCAGGGCCCCGTGCACGGCCCGCCAGGCCCGCGCGTCGACGCCGAGACCCACGGCGGTGGCCTCGAGGTCCCGGTGCAGGAGGGCGGCCGGCCCGTCCGGCAGCGGATGTCCCATCGGCACGGCCGGGTGCAGCCAGGCGAGCCCGTGGTCCGTCAGCCCCAGCTCCCGGAACACGGGGCTGGCGACGCCGAACGGATGGCCCGCCGCCCCGAGGTCCACCACGGTCCCCTCCCCCAGCACCGGCGCGGACGCGCACGCGCCGCCGGGCACCGGGGCCCGCTCGAACACGTCCACCTCCCAGCCCTCGCGGGCCAGCAGGGCGGCGGCGGTCAGGCCGTTGGGTCCGGCGCCCACGACGACGGCGCGGCCCGGCTCGACGCCCCGGGGCAGGGCGAATCCGGGGCCGGTGGCGGTTTCGGTCATGGTCTCCTCCTGTAGTCCCTAGGATGGTCGCACCCCGCCCGCCGCCCGTCAGGAGGCCCTCCCCCGTGGACCCGTTCTGGACCGCGCTCGCTCTCACGACGTTCGCCGGGCTGGCCACGGTGCTGGGCGGCGTCCTGGCGATCGTCGGACGCGCGCCCTCGGGCCGCGGGCTGGGGGCCGCCCTCGGCCTCGCCGCGGGCGTCATGCTCGCGGTCTCCTTCCTGGAGATGCTGCCGGCCGCCGTCGAGGGGCTGGGCGGGGCGGTCGGCCCCGCGGCGACCGCCGTCGCGGTGGCCGCCCTGATCCTCGGCGCAGGCTCCTACGTGCTGCTCGAGCGCGCCGTCCCCGACCCCGTCTCGGAGATGCCGGGCGACGTCGACGACCCGGCCGGCCTGGACCGGCGGCGGATGCTGCGCCTGGGCACGGTGACGGCCCTGGCGATCGGCCTGCACAATCTGCCGGAGGGCTTCGTCACCTTCGCCGGCACCCTGCAGGATCCGTCGGTGGGCCTCGCGCTGGCCGTCGCGATGGCCGTGCACAACGTTCCCGAGGGCGTGGCCGTAGCCGTGCCCGTGCGGCAGGCCACCGGATCGCGGCGCAAGGCCTTCGCGTGGGCCGCGTTCACGGGGATCGCGGAGCCGCTGGGCGCGCTGATCGGCTGGCTGCTGCTGGCCCCGTTCCTCACACCCGCGCTCCTGGCCGCCGTCTTCGCGGCCGTGGCGGGCGTGATGGTGACCGTGAGCCTCGACGCGCTGCTGCCCGCCGCCCGGGCGGCCGGGGGCCGCGCCGCGGCGCTGGGCGGCGTGCTGCTGGGCGTGGCCGCGATGGCCCTCTCACTGGACCTGCTCTCCTGAGCGCCGGGGGGCCGGTCAGTTCACGAGGGCCGGCTGCAGGACCGCCTCGGCCTCGCGCACCTCGCCGTCGGCGGTGCGCCACTGGACGGTGATCCGGTCCCCCACGTTGTGGTCGTTGACCAGGCGGGACATCCGGGAGGCGTCGTCGCCGACGGTCCGCCCCTCGATCTCGAGGATGACATCGCCCTCGACCAGGCCGATCTGCTCGGCGGCGGAGCCCGCGTCCACCTGCATGACCACGACGCCGACGTCGGGATCCGCGCCGACCATGATGCCCAGGGCGCCGTCCGCACCGATGCTCACGGTGTCCGTCTCCTCGCCCGAGAGGACCTGGTCCGCCACGTCGAAGGCCACCTCCAGCGGGATCGCGAAGCCGTCCACCTCGTCTGCGGTGGTCCCGTCGCTGGCTGCCACGGTCACGCCGACCACCTGGCCGGCGTCGTCCACCACCGGGCCGCCGGAGTAGCCGGGCACGACGTCCGCGTCCGTCTGGATCAGGCCGGACAGGCGCGCGTACTGATCGGTGCCCTCGGCCGCGGCCATGATCGAGCGGTCCGTGCCGAGCACGGTGCCGCGCACGGCCGTCAGATAACCCTGGCCTCCGCCGTTGCCGACGGCGGCCACCTGGTCCCCGCGCCGCACCGGGTCCAGCGAGACGCTGGCCACCGGCAGGTCTGAGACGCCCTCGACGTCGAGCACCGCGATGTCGTGCTCGGCATCGCGCCCGAGCACCGTGGCCGTGTGCCGCGCGCCGGTGTCCGCGACCACCACGTGCACCTCCGAGGAGTCCTCGACCACGTGGTAGTTGGTCACCGCCAGCCCGTCCGGGGAGAGCACCATGCCGGTCCCCGTGCCGGTGCGGGCGCCGAGGGCGGTCTCCACGAGGAGGATGCCCGGGGCGTCCGCGACCGGCTGGCCCGGGTCCAGGGACGAGCCGTCGTGGGCCGATGCGGACCAGTCCACCGTCACGCCGTCGTGGACGTGGGTCAGGCCCGCCGCGAGCTCGCCCGCCTCCCGTGCCGGGGCCTCGGCGGCGGGCACGGTCGGGGCGGAGTCCGCGGCGACGTCGACCATCCGGCCGGCGAGGAGCGCGGTGAGGCCCCCCGCCAGGACCAGCGCCCCGAGCACGCCGAACAGCGCGATGACGAACGCCAGGGGCGAGCGTCGTGCGCGCGGCGGCCAGCCCGGCGGCGTCACGCTCAGCCCCGGGCGGCCGCCAGGGCGGCCTCGTAGTCCGGCTCCTCGGAGATCTCGGGGACGAGCTGGGCATGACGGACCACGCCGTCGGCATCGACCACGACGACGGCGCGGGCCAGCAGGCCCTCGAGCGGACCGTCGGTCATGCGCACGCCGTAGTCGCCGCCGAACGACGAGCGGAACACAGAGCCGCTGCGGACGTGGTCGATGCCCTCGACCGAGCAGAAGCGCGCGGCGGCGAACGGCAGGTCCGCGGACACGGCCACGACGGTGGTGTCCCCGAGGTCCGCGACGCGGGAGTCGAACTCGCGGACGGAGGCGGCGCACACGCCGGTGTCCAGGGACGGGAAGATGTTCAGGATCACGCGGCGGCCGCGCAGCTCCCGCAGGGTCACCGGGGACAGGTCCGCCCCGGTGAGGGTGAAGTCGGGGGCGGGGGAACCCACCTGGGGCAGCTCACCGACGGTGTGGACGGGGGTGCTCTTCATGTGGGTCGTCGCCATGGGGACAGCCTAGGATGGGCGCGGCCGGACGGGAGCACTCCCCGCCCGGCTCGGCGGACGGCGAACACGGAGGGACCGACCATGACCGAGCCCATGACGTCCAACGTCACCGACACGGCCCTGCTGTTCGAGGGCGGGGGCATGCGCGCCGCGCTCACCTCGGCCGTGGTGGCGGAACTGCTGCGCGAGCGGATCCACGTGGACTTCGTGGCCGGCATCTCGGCGGGCTCGTCCAACGCCGTGAACTACCTGTCCCGCGACCCGGCCCGTGCGCGGCGCTCGTTCGTGGACTTCGCCGACGATCCTCGGTTCGGCAACTGGCTGAGCTTCGTGCGCGGCAAGGGCCTGTTCAACGCCGAGTACATCTACGAGCACGCCGGCCTGCCCGAGGCGGACCTGCCCTACGACTTCGCCACGTTCCGCGCGAACCCCGCCCGGCTCGTGCTGGGCGGGTTCGACGCCGCGAGCGGCGAGACCCGCTGGTGGGACCGCTCCGACATGACCACCCTGACCGACCTGATGGTCCGCGTCCGCGCGTCGTCCACGATGCCGGTCCTCATGCCCCCCGTGCACGCCGAGGGCACCGTGTTCGTGGACGGCGCCCTCGGCGTGGACGGCGGGATCCCGCTGACCGCGGCGGAGGACGCGGGGTTCGAGAAGGTCCTCGTGGTCCTGACCCGGGAGCGCGGGTACGTGAAGCGGCCCGAGCGGTTCCCCTCGTTCTATCAGCGCACCTTCCGGCGCTACCCCGCCGTCGCGGACGCGCTGCTCACGCGCTGGCGCCGGTACAACGCCACCCGCGAGCGCCTGTTCGAGATGGAGCGGCAGGGACGGGCCTATCTGTTCGTGCCCGAGACCATGCCCATCGCCAACGGCGAGCGGTCCGTGGCCAAGCTGGCCGCCGCCCACGAGCTCGGCCTGGACCAGGTGCGCCGCGAGATGCCCGCGATCCGCGCGTTCCTGGGGCTGCCGGCGTCCCGCTGAGCCGCGCCTGCTCCGAGCGGCGGGTCAGGCCTCGGCGCGGGCGGCCGAGTCCGGCAGGCCGAACACCGAGTCGAACGCATAGGCGTACACCGCGGCGTAGACGAGGAAGAACACGAGCAGGCCGGCCTCGATGAGGAACGCCTCCCCCAGCCCGATGCCGAGGATCAGCGCCACCGCGGGCACGAGGAACACGATCAGCCCGCCCTCGAAGCCGACGGCGTGGGCCACGCGCACCCACCAGGGCCGGCCCGTGATCCCGAGGCGGCGTTCGAGGGTCTCGAACACCGAGTTGAACACGATGTTCCACAGCAGGGCCACGGTCGAGGACACGACCGCCACGGCGAGCGAGGGCCCGCCGCCGTTGCCGAGCGCCGCCAGGATCACGGTGGTGAAGAGGATGGCGAGCAGCTCGAAGACCACCGCGTAGACCACGCGGCGCAGCAGGGGCGTCCGGAACACGCGGCGGCGCACGAGCGCGTCCCGGCCCCCCGGGCCCCGCGGCACGTCGGAGGGCGGCGTCGACACGGGGTCGACGCCCGGGCGGGCGCGGCGGGTCTCGGACACGGCGCCCAGCCTAGGGCTGGCACCGCGGGGCGCCGAATCCGGCGGAACCGGCCGCCCGCCGTCGTCGCTCCTCGATGAGGGGCGGGCGCGCCTTCACCGCGCCCCGGCCGCCTGCCTAGAGTTCGAGGCATGAAGCTCACCGATGACCTGCTGCAGAAGTTCAACGAACAGATCACCCTCGAGTTCGAGGCGTCCATGGTCTACCGCCAGCTCGCGATCGCCGCCGACGACCTGGACCTGTCCGGGATGGCCGCGTGGCTGCGGCACCAGGCGGACGAGGAGATCGTCCACGCGAACAAGTTCATCGACCACGTCGCCGACCGGGACAGCTTCCCGACGATCGGCGCCATCCCGGCCCCGCCCGTGCAGGCCGGCCTGTCGGCCCTGGAGATCTTCCGGGCCGCGCTCGCGCACGAGCAGAAGGTCTCCGAGGCGATCCGCGAGCTGTACCGGGCCACCGAGTCCGCGGGCGACCTCAACTCGCGCCCGCTGCTGAACTGGTTCCTGGACGAGCAGATCGAGGAGGAGGCCACCGTCTCCGAGATCGTGGGCCAGCTCGAGCTCGTCGGCGATGACGGCTCGGGCCTGCTCCGCATCGACGGCCGCCTGGGCTCCCGTCCCGTGGAGACCACCGAGAACGACGCCTGAGCCCACCGGCGGCCTCGTCGGCCGCGCACGCACCGGCCCGGTCCCCCACGGGACCGGGCCGGTGCGTGTCCGTCCCCGCCGCTATGCTCGACCTGCGCCCTGCCCGCGCACCGGCGCGCCCGTCGGCCCCACCCCAGGAGGAACCATGGTCGGACTCGTAGCCCTGCTCGACGACGTCGCCGCCCTCGCCCGCCTCGCCGCCGCGAGCGTGGACGACGTGGCCGCAGGGGCGGGACGCGCCGCGGCCAAGGCGGCGGGTGTGGTGGTCGACGACGCCGCGGTGACCCCGCAGTACATGGCCGGCGCAGCCGCGGCCCGCGAGCTGCCGATGATCTGGCGGATCACCAAGGGCTCCCTGCGCAACAAGCTCGTGTTCATCCTGCCCGCCCTGCTGCTGCTCGACTGGCTCGCCCCCTGGATCCTGCCGTGGCTGCTGCTGGCCGGCGGCACCTACCTGTCCTATGAGGGCGCGCACAAGGTGTGGGGCAAGCTCACCGGCCACGGGCATGCCGACGACGAGGAGCCCGCCGTCGAGCGGGGTCCGGAGGCCGAGGACACCGTGGTGCGCGGGGCCATCACCACGGACTTCATCCTGTCCCTGGAGATCATGGTCATCTCCATGAACGAGGTGGCCGACCTGGGCTTCTGGATGCAGGCGGCGGTCCTGGCGGTGGTGGCCGTCCTCATCACCGTGGGCGTGTATGGGGCCGTGGGGCTGATCGTGAAGATGGACGACGTCGGCCTGCACCTGCACCAGAACGCCTCGACCTCCGGCGGCCGCTCGTTCGGCGCCGGGCTGGTCAAGGCCATGCCGCACGTGCTGCGCGTGGTGACCGTCATCGGCACCGTGGCGATGCTCTGGGTGGGCGGCCACATCGCCCTCGTGGAGCTGGACGCACTGGGCGTGCCGTGGCCCTACGCCGTGCAGCACGGGATCGTCGAGCCCGTCACACACGCCGCCGGCGCGTTCCTCGGCTGGCTCACGGAGACTGCGACGTCGGCTGTGTGGGGCCTGCTCTGGGGCTCGGTCGCGCTCGGGGTGGTCCTGCTCGTCGGACGCCTGCGCGGGAAGAAGGCCGCGCCCGCCCACTGATGCGGCGGCTGACGGGTCTACTCCCACCCGCGCCCGACGCCGAGGCCCGCAGACGCGCCGCTACGCACGGAACGTAGCGGCGCGTCTGCGGGCCTCGGCGCTGTCTCCGTCTCCCGACGGGCCCCGTCAGTCGGCGGTGAGGAAGGTGCGCACCGCGGAGACGAAGGCCTCGGGCTGGTCGGCGTGCAGCCAGTGGCCGGCGTCACGGACGGTCACGCGCACGACGCGCGGGAACAGCTCCTTCATCCGCGGCACGTCCTCGTCCTGGACGTAGTCCGACTCGGCGCCGGCCAGCCACAGGACCGGATGGTCGAACACGCGCGCCGGGTCCTCGGGGACCACCGGGTCCGGGAACGAGCCGATCTCCCGCAGGTGCTCGAAGAGCATGGCCACGTTGGGCTGCCACGCGAAGTGGCCGGCCGCGCGCCGCAGGTTCTGCAGCAGGAAGCCGCGCACCCGCGCGTCGTGGACGTGCTCGGCCATGGCCGCGTCGGCCTCGGCCCGCGAGTCGTACGCGTCCAGGTCCATGCGCAGCATGGTGCCCAGCAGGTGCACGAACTCGTCCGTGGCCTGCGGTGAGAGCCGCGGGGAGATGTCCTCCACGATCAGCCGGTCCACGAGCTCCGGGTGCCGCAGGGCGAGCACCATCGCGACCTTGCCGCCCATCGAGTGGCCCAGCAGGTGGACCGGCCCGTCGGCGGCGAGACCGCCCCGCAGGTGGGCAGCCACCCGGTCCGCGATCTCGCGGTAGTCCACCCGGTCCGTCCAGGGCGAGGCGCCGTGGTCCGGCAGATCGATCAGCTCCACCGTGAAGTCGTCCCCCAGCTCCTTGGCCGGGCCGGTGAAGTTCCGGCCGCGGCCCATGAGGCCATGCAGGAACGCGACGCGGCGCGAGCCCTCCCCGATGCGGGTGGAGGCCAGGGGTGCGTCGGACAGGGCGGAGGCGGCGGTCGTGTTCACCCGACTCAGGCTAGCGCGGGACCGGACCGGCGCCTCCCCCGACTTCCAGTCATCTTGACCCTCTGAGATGGGCGGGAACAGTGTCATACTGACCAGAACAGCCCCGCCAGTCCACTCCGGGAGGTCCCATGCCCGTCGCTGAGGCCCGCGTCAGCGTCGCCGTGTCCACGGCCGTCTTCGGCGTGCGCCCGGACCCGCACGGCGTGCCCCGCCTCTGCGTCGCCCTCGTCCCGCGGATGCGCGAGCCGTTCCTGGACCGGTGGGCGCTGCCGGGCGCGTGGCTCGGCGCGGACGAGGAGCTGGCCGACGTCGCCGCACGCGTGGCCGCCGAGTGCGTGCCCGGTCCCGTCCGTCGCCTCGAGCAGCTGGCGGCGTTCGGCGCCGTGGACCGTTCCCCCACCGGACGCGTCCTCACGGTGGCCCACTGGGCGCTCAGCCCCGTCCTGGACGACGACGGCGCCGCCCCGGCGTCCCGCCCGGACCCGGACGTGGCCGGGCTGCCCATCGGGGTCCATGTGCGCTGGCACCGGGCCGACGCGCCGCCCGCGCTGGCGTTCGACCACGCCCAGATCCTGGCGGCGGCCGTGGCGCGTCTGCGCGCGGACCTGCCGCGAGCCGGCGTCGGGCACGCGCTGCTGGGGCCCTCCTTCACCCTTGCCGAGCTGCGCGCCGTGCACGAGGCCGTCCTCGGCCGCGGCCTCGACGCCGCCAACTTCCGCCGCGCCACCCTCGCCGCCGGGGCCCTCGAGGAGACCGGCGAGGTCCGCGGCGGCACCCCGCACCGCCCGCCCAAGCTCTACCGCTACCGGCCCGCCGGGCCCGGGACCGACCCCGATCCCGCCGGGCCGGACGCCCGCCGCTGACCCACCAGCCCCGACCCAGGAGTCACCCATGACCACCCCGACCGGGACCACCGCCTCGGTGGCCCGCACCCTGACCCTGATCGACAAGGACGCCGCGCGCGGCTCCTCGTGCTCCCCCGACCTGACCCGCGGCCCCTGGGCGTTCGACGCCGGCCTGCCCGCCTACGGCCCCGGCGCATCGCAGGACGACGCCGTCCCGGCCGACGCCCCCGTGCAGGGCCGCATCCCCGAGGAGTACCAGCGGGCCTCCGACGAGGAGCTCCACGCCCGGATCAGCGCGGCGCGGCAGACGCTCGGCGAACGCGTCGTCGTGCTGGGCCACTTCTACCAGCGCGACGAGGTCGTCCAGCACGGCGACTTCGTGGGCGACTCCTTCCAGCTCGCGCGGGCCTCCCAGGGCCGGCCCGAGGCGGAGGCGATCGTGTTCTGCGGCGTGCACTTCATGGCGGAGACCGCGGACCTTCTCTCCACCCCGGACCAGGCCGTCATCCTGCCCAACCTCGCCGCCGGCTGCTCCATGGCGGACATGGCCGACCTGGACTCGGTCGAGGACGCGTGGGAGCAGCTCGAGGCGGTCTACGGCACCGAGCCGGACGACGACGGGCGCGTGCCCCTGCTGCCCGTGACCTACATGAACTCCTCCGCGGCCCTCAAGGGCTTCGTCGGCGAGCGCGGCGGCATCGTGTGCACGTCCTCCAACGCCTCGGCCGTGCTGGACTGGGCGTTCGAGCGTGCCCAACGCGTCCTGTTCTTCCCGGACCAGCACCTGGGCCGGAACACGGGCCGCGCCAGGGGGATCCCACTCGAGCAGATGCCGACGTGGAACCCCCGCCTGCCGCTGGGCGGGAACTCCGAGGACGCCCTGCGGGACGCGAAGGTCCTGCTGTGGCACGGCTTCTGCTCGGTGCACCGCCGCTTCACCGTGGCGCAGATCGAGCAGGCCCGCGCCGAGCACCCGGACGTCCAGGTGATCGTGCACCCCGAGTGCCCCCTGCCCGTGGTGGAGGCCGCGGACTCCTCCGGGTCCACCGACTTCATCGTCAAGGCGATCCAGGCGGCGCCGGCCGGCTCGACCTTCGCGATCGGCACCGAGATCAACCTCGTGCAGCGCCTGGCCGCCCAGCACCCCGAGCACACGATCTTCTGCCTCGACCCCGTGATCTGCCCGTGCTCCACCATGTACCGCATCCACCCCGGCTACCTCGCGTGGGTGCTCGAGGAGCTCGTGGCCGGCCGCGTGGTCAACCGGATCACCGTGCCCGCGTCCGTCGCCGACCCGGCCCGCACCGCGCTCGAGCGGATGCTGGCCGTCGCGCCGAAGCAGTCGGCCGCGCAGTCCGCCGGGGCCGGGACGTGACCCCGGCCGACCGCGCCCCGGCGACGCCGGCCCCGCAGCCGGACGTGGAGCGGATCGTGGCCGCCGCGCTCGCCGAGGACGCGCCCTGGGGTGATGTCTCCTCGGAGGCCTTCGTCCCGGAGCAGGCCCGGATCACCGCGCGCGTGGTGGCCCGCGAGCCCGGGGTGCTCTCCGGCACGAACGCCCTCGAGGCCGCCTTCCGGCTCGTCGACCCGGCCGTGTCCGTCACCCTGCACCTGACCGACGGCGCCGACCTGTCCCCCGGCGCCGTCGTCGCCGAGGTCGCGGGCCCCGCCCGCTCGGTGCTGCGCGCCGAGCGCGTGGCGCTGAACCTCGTCCAACGGCAGTCCGGGATCGCCACGACGACGGCCGCCCACGTGGCCGCCGCGCGCGCCGGCGGCGGGCACGCGCGGGTGGTGGACACCCGCAAGACCACCCCGGGTCTGCGCGTGCTCGAACGGCAGGCGGTGCGGGACGGAGGCGGGCACAACCACCGCTTCAGCCTCTCGGATGCCGTGATGCTCAAGGACAACCACCTGGCCGCGCTGGGGTTCGGCGGTGCCGGCGACCCGGGCGAGGCCCTCACCGCGGCCCTGCGCGCCGGGATGGCCCGCCTGCCGCACACCACCCACGTGGAGGTGGAGGTCGACCGGCTCGAGCAGATCCCGGCGGTGCTCGCCGCCGGGGTCGACACGATCATGCTGGACAACTTCTCGCCGGCCGAGCTGCGGGCCGGCGTCGAGCTCGTGGCGGGCCGCGCCGTCGTCGAGGCCTCCGGCGGGGTGAGCCTCGAGACGATCGGGGCGATCGCGGCCACGGGCGTGGACGTGATCTCGGTGGGAGCACTGACCCATACCGTCCAGTCCCTGGACCTGGGCCTGGACGCCGTGGTCGAGGAGGGCTCGCCGCGCCGATGAGCACCACCCTCGACCTGGACCACGCGGCCACCGCGCCCGTCCGGCGCAGCGCGCTGGAGGCGATGTGGCCCGCCCTCACCGGCGTCTACGGCAACCCGTCCTCGGCGCACGAGGCCGGCCGGGCGGCGGCGGCCCTGCTCGAGGACGCCCGCGCGCGGGTGGCCCGCGCGATCGGCGCCCGGGCCGGGCAGGTCGTGTTCACCTCGGGCGGCACGGAGGCCGACGCGCTCGCCGTGCTCGGCACGGTGCGCGCCCGGATCCTCGCCGGACGCCCGGCGGGCCACGTGCTGACCACGGGGATCGAGCACAGCGCGGTGCGGCAGTCCTGTGACCAGCTGGCCCGGCTGCACGGCGTCGAGGTCGAGCACCTCGCGCTGGACCGTGACGGTTTGACCTCGGCGGACGACCTCGCCGCCCGCCTGCGCCCGGACACCGCGCTGGTCAGCGTGCACCTGGCCCACAACGAGGTGGGCACGGTGCAGCCGGTGGCCGAGCTGGCCGCCGTCGCCCGGGAGGCGGGCGTGCCGCTGCACGTGGACGCGGTGCAGGCCGCGGGGCAGATCCCGGTGGACGTGCGCGCCCTCGGGGCGGATCTCGTGGCGCTGTCCGGGCACAAGGTCGGCGGGCCCAAGGGGGTCGGCGCGCTGTGGGTGCGCCCGGGTCACGCCCTGGAACCGCTCGTGCCCGGTGGCGGCCAGGAGCGGGGCCGGCGGTCCGGGACGCAGAACGTGGCCGGTGCCGCCGGGTTCGCGGCGGCCTTCGAGGAGGCCGAGGCGGAGCGCACCGCGGCCGCGGACGCGTGGTCCGGGCTGCGGGACCGGTTCGCGGCGCGCGTGCTCGACGGCGTCCGGGCGCTCGTGCCCGACGCGCGGCTGACCGGCCATCCCGCGCGGCGGCTGCCGCGTCACGCCTCGTTCGTGCTGCCCGGCGTGAACGGCGAGTCGGTGCTGGAGGAGGCGGCCCGCCGGGGCGTGCTGGCCTCGGCGGGGTCCGCGTGCTCGGCCCACGACGCCGAGCCGTCCCCGGCCCTGCTCGCGCTGGGCCTCAGCGAGGACGAGGCCCGCACGGCCCTGCGCTGCACGTTCGGCCCGGACGCCGACGCCCCGCTGCTCGACGCCGCGGCGGACGCGATCGTCGACGCCGTCCGGACGGTCACCGCCCTGCGCTGAGCGGCCCCGGGCCGGTCGACCCCGATGCCGCCGGGGGCCGGCGTCGGACGTTCACCCGGGGGTCAGCCCGAGGCCACATGTCCCTCGCCTGCGTGCCCCACCCTGGCCCCGTGAAGCAGACCACCGCACCCCTGTCCCACTCCGCCTCCCGCCGTTCGGTGCTCGCCGCGGCGTCCGCCGCCGTACTCGCCCCCGCCGCCCTCGCCGGCCCCGCCGCCGCCCGTCCGGCCCGCCACACCCCCGGTGGCCTGGTCGCGTCCCGTCTGACGCTGCCGTCCGGCGTCGCCACCGGCGACGTCACCTCGAACTCGGCCGTGCTGTGGGCGCGCTCGTCCGGCCGTTCGCGCCTGCACGCCACGCTGCGCGCGGTCGACGAGGACGGGAAGGTGCTGCGCGGCCGCTTCGCCCGCGGGCTGACCCTGCGCTCCGGCTGGGTCGACGGGGCCACCGACCACACCGCGAAGATCCTCGCGGACACGCTGCCCTCCGACACCCGCTTCGAGGTGACGTACGCGTTCGAGGACGAGGCCGGCCGCCTGGGCGAGTCGGCCGTGGCCCGCTTCACGACGGCGCCCGGCGCGCGGTTCGGCCGGAAGACCTCCGCCGCCCAGTCCTTCGTGTGGACCGCGGACACCGCGGGGCAGGGCTACGGCATCAACCCGGAGATCGGCGGCATGCGCGGCTACGCGGCGATGCACGCCACGATGCCCGACTTCTTCCTGCACTCCGGCGACACGATCTACGCGGACAACCCCATCCCGGAGACCCTCGAGGTGGCCGGCGAGCCCACCTGGCGCAACCTCGTCACGGAGGAGACGTCCAAGGTCGCCGAGACGCTGAACGAGTTCCGCGGCCGCCACCGCTACAACATGATGGACGACAACCTCCGCGCCCTGTACGCGGACGTCCCCGTCATCGCCCAGTGGGACGACCACGAGACGACCAACAACTGGTGGCCGGGTGAGGTCCTCGAAGACCCGCGCTACACCCAGGTCCGTGACGTGGACACGCTGGCCGCCCGCGCCCGCCGCGCGTGGCAGGAGTACATGCCGATCGCCGACTCCACAGCCCTGCGCCGCGGCTCGGGCTTCGAGCCCGCCCGCATCTACCGCAGGATCCCCCGCGGCGCGACCCTCGACGTGTTCGCCCTGGACATGCGCACCCACAAGGGCGAGAACACCCCGGGGCTCGAGACCCACGAGACCCCGATCCTGGGCGACGAGCAGCTGCAGTGGCTCATCCGTGGGCTGCGCGCGTCGACCGCCACGTGGAAGGTCATCGCCAACGACCTGCCTCTGGGCCTGATCGTCCCCGACGGCACGGGGCAGGAGTCCCTGTCCAACGGCGACGACGGCGCCCCGCTGGGCCGCGAGCTGGAGATCGCCCGCCTCCTGAAGGCGATCAAGGACCACGGCGTGAAGAACGTCGTGTTCCTCACCGGCGACGTCCACTACTGCGCGGCGCACCACTACTCCCCCGACCGCGCGGCGTTCACCGACTTCGAGCCGTTCTGGGAGTTCGTGGCCGGCCCCATCAACGCCGGATCGTTCGGCCCGAACACGCTGGACGGCACCTTCGGCCCGCGCCTGGACTTCGAGGCGCACGGGCCGGTCATGGGCTCGCCGCGCTCCGGCGAGCACCAGTACTTCGGCCACGTCGAGATCCCCGAGGACGGCCGCGAGTTCCGGGTGCGTCTGATCAACGCCGCCGGCCGGACGGTCTACTCGCGCACGCTGACGGCGGCCTGATCCGCCGTGCCACGCGGCGGGTGACCGTCAGTCGGTGATCAGGCCCTCCTCGCGGAGCCAGTCCCACGCGACCTGGGTGGGCTCCTCGCCGTCGACGTCCACCCGGGCGTTCAGGCGCGCGGCCGTCGCGTTGTCCAGGCGCGCGGTCACGGGCGCCAGCAGGTCGGCGATCTCGGGGTGCTCGGCCAGGACCTCCTCGCGCACGATGGGGGCCGCGTTGTACTTCGGGAAGAAGCTCAGCGGGTCCTGCAGGGTCGTCAGGTCCAGCGCGGCGATCCGCCCGTCCGTGGCGTACGCCTCCCCGAAGGTGCACGACCCGTCCGCCACCGCGGCGAACACCGCCCCGATGTCCATCTGGCGCAGCCGGGATCCGGTGGGCCGTTCGATCCCGTAGGCCTCGAGCATGGGCAGGAACCCGTCGTTGCGGGCGGCGAATTCGGCGCTCACGCAGAAGGACTGGTCCTCCGTGGGGAGGTCCTTGATGTCCGCCAGGGTCTCCAGGCCGAGCTCCTCCGCCCGGTCCTGGCGCACGGAGAAGGTGTAGGTGTTGTCGAGTTCGGCCGGCGGCAGCCACACCAGGCCCTGCTGCGCGTCCTCGTCCCGGACCGCGGCCCACTGCGCCTGGGCGTCCGGGATCGGATCGGTGTGGCCCAGGTACGTGATCCAGGCCGTCCCCGTGTAGTCCCACTCGACGTCCACGACGCCTGCGACCTGGGCCTGGCGCGCACTGAGCGAACCCGGCATGTTGGTCAGATCCTCGACGTCGGCCCCCGCGGAGCGCAGCAGGATCGCGGTGATCTTGCCGAGCACGACGCCCTCGTTGAAGTTCTTGGAGCCCACCGCCACGTGGGCGCCCTCGAGGTCGATCCCGGCGACGTCGCCGGCGGGCGTGCCCGAGGGCAGGTAGCCGCCGGCGGTGCTCAGCCCGCACCCGGACAGGACCAGGGAGGCCGCCAGGCCGAGCGCGGCGAGCGCGGCACGAGCGGGGGTCCGGCCGCGGCGGCGGGACGGGGTGGTCGCGCGCGGGGTGGTCATGCGAGCCCCCTCGGCGTGGCCAGCGTCTCGACGAGGCGGCCGATCCACTCGATCATCAGGGCGAGGGCGGCCACGAGGATCGCCCCCGAGACGAGCAGCGGGAAACGGAACAGGACGATCCCGGTCTGGATGAGCAGGCCGAGGCCGCCGGCGTCGATGAACGTCGCGAACGCCCCGGTACCCACCAGCAGCACCAGGGCGGTCCGCAGACCCGCCATGATCACGGGCAGGGCCAAGGGCAGCTCCACCCGGAGCAGGGTCTGCAGCGGCGACATGCCCATGCCGCGGGCCGCCTCGACGACGGTGGGGTCGACGCCCCGCAGCCCGGCCAGCGTGTTGGCCAGCACGGGCAGGAACGCGTAGAGGGACAGGGCCAGGACGGCGACCCGGAAGCCGAACCCCCACGCCATGGCGAGCAGGACGATCACACCGATCACGGGAGCGGCCTGGCCGGCGTTGGCCAGCCCCATGGCGACGGGGGTGAACCGCCGGGCGGCGGGGCGGCTCAGCAGCACGCCGAGCGGGACGGCCGTCGCCACGACCAGAACGGTGGACACGCCGACGAGGGCCAGGTGCTCGGCGGTGAGGCGCAGGACGGTGGGCCAGGTCAGCAGCCGGGCCTCGACGTCGTCGAGGGCGGCTCCGCGCACCCAGACGGTCCACCCGATCAGCAGGGCGGCCACCAGCAGCGGCAGGCCGATCAGGAGCAGGCGGTCCTCGGCGGAGGCCGCACGCAGCCGGGCGATCACGGCCGAGCCTGCTCGTCGCCGGCGCGGGCGTGCGCGCGCAGTGTCGGATAGTCGAGCAGACCGATGACCGTGCCATCACGGACCACGGCGATCTCCTCCGCCGGGGCCGTGACCAGCACGGCGAGGGCCTCGCTGATCGGGGTGGCCGCGTCGAGCACGGGCCCGCCCGGCAGCGTGCCCGTCGGGTGCTGTGCGATCGGGCGCAGCGGCAGCGAGTCGACCGACCGCAGCCCCAGCCGCTTGAGCCCCGCCCCCGACCCCACGAAGTCGGCCACGAACTCGGTGGCCGGCCGCGCCAGGACCTCTTCGGGGGTGGCGTACTGGGCCACGTGCGCGCCGGGTTCGAGCACCAGGATCCGGTCGCCCAGGAGCACGGCCTCGTCCACGTCGTGGGTGACCATCACGATGGTCTTGCCCACCCTGGCCTGGATGTCGAGCATCTCCTTCTGCAGGCGCTGGCGGGTGAGGGGGTCCACGGCGCCGAAGGGCTCGTCCATGAGCAGCACGGGTGGATCCGCCGCGAGGCCCCGCGCCACGCCGACGCGCTGCTGCTGTCCGCCGGACAGCTCGCGCGGGAAACGGTCCCGGTAGATCGCCGGGTCCAGGCCGACCAGGTCGAGCAGCTCGTCCACGCGGTCGGCGATGCGCCGGCGGTCCCACTTGAGCAGGCGCGGCACCAGGCCGACGTTCTCGGCGACGGACAGGTGGGGCATCATCCCGCCACCCTGCACGACGTAGCCGATCTGACGGCGCAGCCGGGTGGGGTCGCGGCGTGTGATGTCCTCCCCACCGATCAGGATCCGCCCGGAGGTGGGCTCGATGAGGCGGTTGATCATCTTCAGCGAGGTGGTCTTGCCGCAGCCGGACGGGCCGACGAACACCACGGTCTCCCCCGCGGGGATGATGAGGTCCAGGGCGTCCACGGCGGGACGGTCCTGCCCCGGAAAGAGCTTCGTCAGGGACTCGAGACGGATCTCGGCCCCGGCGTCACGGTCGGTGCTCATGCGCGCAGTCCCTTCGAGATGGTGAGCCGGCCGAGCAGCACGAGCAGCCCGTCCAGGACGAGGGCGACGACGACGATGCCGAGGGTGCCCACGAGGGCGTAGTTCAACGCGTTGGCGCCGCCCAGGGAGACCAGCCCCGTGAAGATGTACGAGCCCAGTCCGGGCCCCAGGACGTAGGCCGCGACCGCGGCCACGCCCATGCCGAGCTGGCCCGCGACCCGGATGCCGGTGAGGATCACGGGCCAGGCCAGCGGGAGACGCACCCGGGTGAACAGCGCCACCGGCCCCATGCCCATCCCCCGGGCGGCCTCCAGCACCTCCGGGTCCACGCCGCGCAGACCCACGAGCGCGTTGCGGAGGATGGGCAGCAGGGCATAGAAGACCACCACCACGACGGCGGGGACGGTCCCGATGCCCACCAGGGGGATCAGGACGCCGATGAGCGCGAAGGAGGGCAGGGTCAGCCCGACGGCCGTGAAGGCGTTCGCGATCGGGGTCAGGGCCTTGATCCGCGTGGCGATCACGGCCAGCGCGATGGCGAGCACGGTGGCGATGGCCAGCGCCTGCAGCACGAGCCACCCGTGCTGCCACGCCCGGAAGAGGATGTCGGGCCAGCGTGAGGCGAGGAACTCGCTCATGCGGCCTCCACGCCGGCAGCGCGCCCCTGGGCGGCCCGGGCGTCTGCGGGGCGGGGCAGGACCGTCATCGTCGTCTCCTTCGGTCCGGGTGGGTCGGGCGTGCTCTTGCACGCTCCCCGAGACGGTGGCGCTCCCTGTGTTCTGCGCCACGACGGGGGTCGCCGGCACCGCCAAGGATGGCCTACCGACCGGGCGACGGGCAGGACGGCCTGCGCTAGCGTGTCGGCCATGTCTCGCTCCCACTCCGATGCCCTCGACGCGTCCGGCCCCGACTCCGGGGGCGCCGTCGCCGTGCCCCGCCGCCGCGTCGGCCTGCTGCCCCGCATCCTCGTCGCGATCGTGGCCGGCGTCCTCGTCGGCCTGGTCGCGCCGACCTGGCTCGTGCAGGCCTTCGCCACCTTCAACGGGCTGTTCTCGAACTTCCTGGGTTTCATCGTCCCGGTGCTGATCCTGGCGCTCGTCGCCCCCGCCATCGGCGACATCGGCCGGGGCGCGGGGAAGCTGCTGGCCCTGACCGGCGGCATCGCCTACGGCTCCACCCTGGTCGGCGGCTTCGGCGCCCTGCTGGTCTGCCTGCTCGTCTTCCCGCTGATCCTCACGCCCGGGTCCTTCGAGGGGATGGCCAACCCCGAGGACGCGCTGCTCGGCCCGCTGTTCGAGGTGCAGATGGACCCGCCCTTCGGCGTGATGACGGCCCTGCTGCTCGCGTTCGTGCTCGGCATCGGCCTGACGATGCTGCCGCGCGGCGCCCTGCACGAGAGCTTCGACCAGCTGCGATCGATCATCGAGCGGGTCGTCATGGGCCTGATCGTGCCGCTGCTGCCCGTCTACATCTTCGGCGTGTTCCTGAACATGACCGCCGCCGGCGAGGTCTTCAAGGTCATCACCACGTTCCTCGGCGTGATCCTGCTGGTCTTCGGCCTCACCGTGGTGCTGCTGCTCCTCCAGTACGTCGTCGCGGGCGCGATCGCGGGCCGCAACCCGTTCACGGCACTGAAGACGATGCTGCCGGCCTACGCGACGGCCCTGGGCACCTCGTCCTCGGCGGCGACCATCCCGGTGACCCTGCGCCAGACCCTGCTGCTCGGCGTGCGCCGGCCGATCGCCTCGTTCGTCGTGCCGCTGTGCGCGACGATCCACCTGGCCGGCTCCACCGTGAAGATCGTCTCGTTCTCCATCGCGGTGCTGTTCCTCTCGGGCCAGTCGATCGACGTCCCGGTGTTCGTGGGCTTCATCTTCATGCTGGGCGTCACCATGGTCGCGGCGCCCGGCGTGCCCGGCGGCGCGATCGTGGCGGCCTCGGGCCTGCTGACCTCGATGCTCGGCTTCACCGAGCCGCAGGTCGCGCTCATGGTCGCCACGTACATCGCCATCGACTCCTTCGGCACCGCCACCAACGTGACCGGCGACGCCGCCATCGCGATGATCGTCGACAAGATCGCCGGAGACCGTCTCATCGAGGACTCCGAGGACGAGGGCCTGGAGCGCCGCGACGACGAGGGGGCCGCGACCGGCGCCGACGCCGGCTGACCCGCCCCGCACACACCACGGCCCCCTCCCTGTCTGCAGCTCCGGGACGGGGCCGTCGTCGGGACTGGCGGTGTCAGCCGCGCAGGCCCTGCTCCGCCTCGGCGCGCACCGCGCGCCGTTGCCCCGGGGAGCGCACGACGACGTCGCTCATCTCCTCGAGCGTCTTGCCCTTGGTCTCGGGCACGAAGGCCGCCACGAAGGCCAGGGACAGCGCCGCCATGACCGCGTACAGGCCGTAGGCGAGGGTCAGGCCGATGTCCGCCAACCACGGGAACGTGGTGGAGACGGTGAAGTTGGCCGCCCACTGCGCGGCGGCGGCCACGGCGAGCGCGCCGGCGCGGATGCGGTTCGGGAACATCTCGCCCAGCAGCACCCAGACCAGCGGACCCCAGGTGGCACCGAAGAACACCACGAAGGCGTTCGCGGCCACCAGCGCCACCGTGGACCACGGCTGCGGCAGGGACACGGACTCGGCGCCGCCGGTCTCCGCGAAGGAGAAGGCCAGTGCCATCAGGCCGAGGCTGACCGCCATGCCGGCGGAGCCGGCGATCAGCATGGGGCGACGGCCGACGCGGTCCACCAGGGCGATCGCGATGAAGGTGACGGCGATGTTCGTGACCGAGGTGATCACGGTGACCGTGAGGGCGTCCGACTCTCCGAAGCCCACCGAGCGCCACAGGGTGGTGGAGTAGTAGAAGATCACGTTGATGCCCACGGCCTGCTGGAAGACGGAGAGCAGGATGCCGATCCACACGATCGGCTGCAGGCCCGCCGCCGGTCCGCGCAGGTCCGCCAACGACTCGCGGTGCTCCGAGTCCAGCGAGCGCCGGATGTCCTCGATCATCAGGTTCACCCGGTCCACGCCGGTGAACTCGTGCAGGACCTCGGCCGCCTCGTCCGTGCGACCGCGGGCGACCAGGTAGCGCGGGGACTCCGGCAACTTCAGGGCGAACAGGCCGTACAGCACCGCCGGGACGGCCTCGGCCAGGAACATCCAGCGCCAGGCGTCGACGCCGAGCCAGAACGGCTGCGCCGCTCCCCCGGCCATCGTCGCGAAGAGCGCGTCCGTGAGGAGCGCGACGAAGATGCCCAGGACGATCGCCAGCTGTTGGAGCGAGCCGAGGCGACCGCGCACATGGGCCGGGCTGACCTCCGCGATGTACGCCGGGGCGATCACGGACGCGGCGCCCACGCCCAGGCCGCCGACCATGCGCCAGACGATCAGGTCGACCACGCCGAACGCCAGGCCCGAGCCGATGGCGGAGACCAGGAACAGGATCGCGGCGATCACCATCACGGGCACGCGGCCGCGGCGGTTGGCGATCGGCCCGGCGAACCAGGCGCCCAGCGCGCAGCCGATCAGCGCCGAGGAGACGGCGAAGCCCGTGAGACCGGCGCCGAGGCCGAACTCCCCGGCGAGCGCGTCCACGGCGCCGTTGATGACGGAGGTGTCGAAGCCGAACAGGAAGCCGCCGAGCGCGGCGGCGACCGAGATGCCGACCACCTTGGCGTTGAGGCGCGACGTCGCGGCGCCGCCGGACCGGGTCGCTGTCATGGTGGGTCCTCTCTGGGTGGCGCCCGACGGCCCGCTGCGCGCCGGTGCGTCCGCACAGTGTGTTCTCCGCTCGGCGAGCGTGCAAGTCGCACAGCCCCTCTCCCCGCGCAGAGGAGGCGGCGGGGCAGAATGAGGGCCATGTTCGTCGTCCTGGGCCCCGCCCCCGCCTCCGTCGGCAGCCCCGGCGCCTGGTGGGCCCTGGACGGGGAAGGCGACGGCGCCTCTCCCCTGGGATCCTGCGCCGCCGGGTCCGTGGCCGGGCTCGTGGCCGGTCTGCCCGCCCGCCTGGGCGTGGACCCGAGCACGGTCCGCTGGGTGCTCGCCGACGTCGGGACGGAGTACGCCGCCTGGCTGGTGGCGGGGGTGCGGGTGGATCGGTGCTGGGACCTGGCCCTCGTCCAGCGGATCCTGCGGCACGCGGCGACGGCGCCGGGCAGCGGGGTGCGTTACACGCCCGTGGCGCAGCTCGAGGTCGCCGACCCGACGGAGCCCGAGCGCCCGGCGCGGGTGCCCGCCGGTCAGGAGTCCTTCTTCGACCTGCCGGACGAGGCCGGCCCCGCTCCGGACGTCACCGTGCTCGCGGCGGAGCTGGCCGCGCAGCGGGCGGCCGTCGAGGGCTCGGCCCACCCGCACCGGCTGCGGCTGCTCGCGGCGGCGGAGTCGCAGGGCGCACTCGTGGCCGCGGAGATCCGGGCGGCGGGTCTGCCGTGGGACCGGGGCGTGCACGAGGCGCTCCTCGCCGAGCAGCTCGGCCCCCGGCCTGCACCGGGCGAGCGTCCCGCCCGCCTGCAGACCCTGGCCGAACGCATCGCCGACGTCCTGGGCTCCCCCGGGCTGAGCCCCGACTCGCAGCCCAGCCTGCTGCGGGCGCTGCAGACGGCGGGCGTGGCCGTGGAGTCCACGCGGCAGTGGGACCTGAAGCACTGGATCGACGCCGGCGGCGCGGAACGCGAGGCGCGGGCCGCGCTGCTCGCGCCGCTGCTGGAGTACAAGGCCCTGGCCCGGCTGTGGACGGCCAACGGCTGGCACTGGCTGGACCAGTGGATCGGCGACGACGGCCGGTTCCACGCCGCCTACCTGGTCGGCGGCGTGGTGACCGGGCGGTGGGCCGCCCACGGCGGTGGGGCCATGCAGATCCCAGCCGGGGTACGCGACGCCGTCCGCGCAGACCCCGGGTGGACGCTGACCGTGGCCGACGCCTCCCAGGTGGAGCCGCGCATCCTCGCCGCGATGGCCGCCGACGAGGCGCTGGCCCGTGCCGGGACCACGCCCGACCTGTACCGGGAGGTCGCGGAGCAGGGCCGGGCGGCCGGCACCGCGCTGGCCGACCGCGGGCGCGCGAAGATCGCCCTGCTGGGTGCGATGTACGGCTCGACGACGGGCGACTCCGCGGCGCTCATGCCGCACCTGCGCCGGCTATACCCCCGAGCGATCGGCCTGCTCGAGCGGGCGGCCACCGTCGGCGAGGGCGGCGGCCAGGTGTCCACGTGGCTGGGCCGCTGGTCCCCCGCACCGGGGCGGAAGTGGCAGGAGTCCGTGTCCGACGTCGACACCCAGGCCGCCGAGTCCGCGGCCCGGCGACGGCGACGCTCCCAGGGCCGCTTCACCCGGAACTTCGTGGTGCAGGGCACCGCAGCCGAGTGGGCGCTGTGCTGGATGGGCGAGATCCGCCGTCGACTGCGCTCGGCCGGCATGCACACGGAACTCGTGTTCTTCGTCCACGACGAGGTCGTCCTGCACGGCCCGGCCGCGGAGGCCGAGGCCGTGCGGACGGTCGTGGCGGAGTCCGCGAGCGCCGCCGGCCGCCTGCTGTTCGGTCCCGCCCCCGTGGACTTCCCGCTCACCGTCTCCAGCGTGGGGTCATACGCGGACGCGAAGTGAGGGGCGGCAGGGCGACGGTCGCGGTCATGGCCTCCGTGCGCCGCACCGGGCCGAGGACCCTCGGACCTGGCACGATGCGGGACGAGGGCCGATCCTGGAGAGCGCCCGAGACACCCTTGTGAAGGAGACCGCATGCCCGTCGCCCCGCGTCCGTCCGACGGCGCCGCGTCCTCGGTCTTCACCCCGCACCAGCAGCGCATCCTCGCGGTGCTCCTCATCCCGATCTTCATGTCCCTGCTGGCCGTGTCCAGCATCAACGTGGCCCTGCCCGCCCTGCAGCGGGGCCTGGACGCCAGTGACGCGGAGCTGCAGTGGGCCATCTCCGGCTACACCCTCGTGTTCGGCACGGTGCTCGTGCCGGCGGGCCGGGCGGGTGACCTCTTCGGACGACGCCGGCTGTTCATGGTGGGCCTCGGCGTGTTCGCGCTCGGTGCGCTCCTGTCCGGCCTGGCGCCCACGGGCGTCCTGCTCGTGCTCGCGCGCCTGGTCATGGGCGTGGGCGCGGGCCTGCTCAACCCGCAGGTCACCGGCTTCATCCAAAGCGAGTTCTCCGGCGCCTCCCGCGCCCGGGCGTTCGGGGCGCTCGGTGCCGTCGTCGGGGTGTCCGTGGCGGTGGGGCCGCTGCTCAGCGGCGGGCTCATCGCGTGGCTCGGCGGCGACCTCGGCTGGCGCGCGACCTTCCTGGTGAACGTGCCGATCGCCCTCGGCGCCCTCGTCGTGGCCCGCCAGTGGCTGCCGCGCACCGCCCCCGAGCGGGCGCGGCGCCCGGACCTGGACCCGGTCGGCGTCGTCCTGCTGGCCGGCGCCCTCGTGGCCGTCATGCTCCCGTTCCTGGACCGTGAGCTCGGGCCGTGGCGGTTCGTGCTCGTGCCCGTCGGCATCGGCCTGGCCGCCCTCTGGACACGCTGGGAGGCCCGCTACGCCCGACGGGGCCGCGCCCCGATGGTGGACCTGCGCCTGTTCCAGACCCGCAGCTTCGCGTGCGGCGCCCTGCTGATCGCCATCTACTTCACCGGCTCGACCAGCATGTTCGTGGTGATCGCCATGTTCATGCAGAACGGGCTGGGCTACCCGGCGCTGCACGCCGCACTCATCGGCCTTCCCTCGGCGGTCATGTCGAGCGTGATGTCCACCGTGGCCGGTCGCGTGGTGCTGCGCACGGGCCGGAAGATCGTCGTCCTCGGCATCGCGCTGGCGCTGCTCGCCGTCGTGGGCTCCATCGGGGTGGCGTGGGCCAACCGGGAGTTCGGCCTGAGTCCATGGTGGCTGCTGCTCACCCTCGCCATCTTGGGTGCCGGGCAGGGGCTGGTGGTCTCCCCCAACCAGACCCTCAGCCTGGCCGAGGTCCCGCCGCGGCACTCCGGCACGGCCGGCGGCGTCCTGCAGACCGGCCAGCGCGTCGGCACGGCCGTCGGCACCGCCGTGATCGTGGGGGTGTTCCTGGGCGTCGCCTCCGGTGCCGACTGGGACGGGGCGTTCATGGCCGCCTTCACCCTGGTGGCGGGGTGCATGGCGCTCGCGCTCCTCGTCGCACTCGCGGACCTGCGCGGACCACGGACGGCGGCGCCCCGTGGCTGAGCCCCGCCCCGGCGACGTGCGCGTCACCCCCGGCCCCGGCGCACCCCGCGGGCTGGTCATCCCCGCGGGCGAACTCGTCGAGCGCTTCTCCCACGCCTCCGGCCCGGGCGGTCAGGGCGTGAACACGGCGGACTCGCGGGTCCAGCTCAGTCTGGACCTGGCGGCCACCTCCGCCCTCGACGACGTCCAGCGCGCCCGCGTCCTCGCACGGCTGGCGCCCCGGCTGGCCGGCACGGTGCTCACCGTCAGCGTGGCGGAGCACCGGGCCCAGCGGCGCAACCGGGTGGCCGCCCGCGAGCGGCTCGCGGCGCTGCTGCGCGAGGCCCTGGCCCCGCCGACGCCGCGGCGGGCTACCAAGCCGACGCGCGGCTCTCGGCGGCGCCGCCTGGAGGCCAAACACCGTCGCTCCGAGGTGAAGCGCACGCGCCGCCGCCCCGGTCTCGACTGAGGCCGCCCGCCCGCAGGCGGCGGCTCAGTCCCGCCCGGTCACCCCACGGCCGGCGGCCGAGCGGTGACCCCACGCGTCGCCACGCCGGGCGAGGTAGTCCTCTTCGGGCCAGCTGCTCACCCCGGACACGCGCATCCTCACCACCCGGCCGTCGTCGCCGAGGTCGAACGGGATGCGCTCCCCCGACGCGCCGAAGCCATCCTCGTCCTCGGGCAGGAACGTGGTGGCGTCCAGCGCTCGCAGCTCGTGCATCCTGTCCCGGGGGCCGGGCGTGCCGGGGTCGATCAGCACGAGGCGCTCGCCGGCGCGAACCACGTCCGTCTCGCCCCACAGGGAGACGTAGCGGCCGGTCAGCCGGTCGAGGTCGTCGGTCGTGACACCGGTGGGCAGCGCCTGCCCGTCGGCGGCGTCCTGGGCGAGCAGGTCGATGAGCTCGACGAGGCCCACCGCGAGCGCGTCCGCCGGACCGTCCACGGCGTTGGTGAGCACGCTGACGGTCAGGCCGGTCACCGGGTCCACCAGGGTCCGGGTGATCTGCCCGGGGAAGCCGCCGGAGTGGCCCACGAGCCGTCGTCCGCCCACGCTGATCCCGATCAGGCCGAGCCCGTAGGTGCCGGTCCCGGTCCCCCGCGGGAAGGAGGCCTCGGCCCGGTGCATCAGGCGCAGCGCGTGCTCGTCCAGCAGCTCACGCCGATCCAGTGCGAGAGCGGAGAAGAAGCGGCTGAGCTCCTCCGCCGTGGAGACGAAGCCGGTGGCCGCGGCCAGCGCGCCGGTGGCGGTCGGTGCCACGCTCACCCGACGCCCACGGCCGTGGGCCCGGGTGTGGCCGACGACGGCCCGGCCCGCCGCGTCGTCGTCGATCTCGGGGCGGGTGTCGGTGAGGCCGAGCGGGACGAGGATGTCCTCCGTGACGTGCTCGGCGTAGCCGCGGCCCGTGACTGCCTCGATGATCGCCCCGAGCAGGCCGTACCCGATGTTCGAATACTTGAACCGCTCCTGCGGGGCGTAGGTGGCGCCGTGGTCCCGGACGATCGCGCGCAGGGCGTCGGCGTCCGGGAAGGGGCCCTCGAGCTGCCAGTGGTCCGCGTCCACTCCGTCGCGGATGGCGCCGGAGGTGTGCGAGAGCAGCTCGCGGACGGTGACCCGGGCCAGCGGGGTGTCGGCACAGTCGGGCAGTCGTTCGGCCACGGTGTCGTCCAGGCGCAGACGACCGGCGGCGACCAGGCGCAGCACGGCGACGGCCGTGAAGGTCTTGGAATGGCTGGCCACGCGGAACAGGTGGCCGGTGGTCAGCTCCGCCCCGGTGGCCTCGTCGGCCACCCCGAACGCGGCGGAGAGCACCAGCTCGTCGCCGAGCCGCACGGCCACCTGGGCGCCGGGCACGTGCCGCGTCTCCACCTGGGTGGCCAGCCACCGGGACAGGTACGGGGCCGCCTCCCGGAGGCGGTCGAGGGACGGAGCGGGCGGCGGGGCGGGGGTGGTCTGGGTCACGAGAGGCCACTGTACGATGCCGGCCGCGCGGGCTCAGGCGCGGGCGTTCTGCGATTCCGGGTCCAGGGGCGCGTGGGCGGGGTTGGACAGGGAGAGCACGACGGCGGCCACGCGCGGGTGCTCGAGGAGGGCGTCCTCCACGCGCTGGAGCAGGACCGCGGCCTCGCTCTCCCGCTCGTCCCCGGCCAGGTCCACGGCCCCGACGACGAAGAGCTTCTCCGGACCGACGTACTCGAGGTGCAGGTAGCTCACGGAGAGCACCTCGGGCCGCTCCAGCAGCCAGCGCAGCACCCGGGTCCGGACCACCGGGTCGGCGACCTCGCCGACGAGGAACGCCATGTTCCGCGAGAGCAGGAAGATCGCGACGACCCCGAGCAGCACGCCCACGAGGATCGAGCCGGCGGCGTCCCACCGGGGGTCCCCGGTGAGCTGGTGCAGGGCGAGGGCGGCCGCCGCGATGACCAGGCCGATCAGGGCCGAGGCGTCCTCCACCCACACGGCGCGCAGGGTGGGGTCCGAGGTCTGGCGCAGGAACATGGCATCGCTGATGTGCCGCCGCTCCGCGTCGCGGCGGACGCGCCGATGCGCGTTCAGGAAGGAGACGCACTCGAGCACGAACGCGACGGCGAGCACGATGTACGCGATCGTGTACTCCGCCTCCTCCTCGGGGGCGGACCAGGCCGTGATCCCGTGCCAGACCGAGACCGCCGAGCCCACCGCGAACAGGCCGAAGGCCGCGACCATCGACCACACGTAGGCCGCCCGCCTGTAGCCCAGCGGGTGCCGCGCGTCGGAGGCTCGGCCGGCCCGACGCTCCGCCAACAGCAGGAAGACCTCATTGCCGGCGTCGGCCCAGGAGTGCGCGGCCTCCGCCACCATCGCGGCTGAGCCGGTGACCGCGCCCACGATCGACTTGACGACGGCGATCACCGCGTTCACGCCGAGGGCGATCAGGACGGTCAGCAGGCTCTCGCCGCCGGTCTCGGCGGCGGGCGAGGCGGAGTGAGCGGGCGAGGCGACGGCGGGCGGGGTGCGGGTCATCCTCCGAGTCTGCCCCTGCAGGCGCATGCCGGACCAGGCTCGCCATGTCCGGGTCCGCCGGTCCAGGAGCGCGAGACGGGGTCCACGCGGATCGGCGTCGCCGAGCCCGTGAGGTCTCCGCGTGCGCGGCCTAGCGTGGGGCCATGACGGATTCTCCCCTGCACCTCGACCACCCCGACGCCCCCCGCATCATCGTGCTCGGCGCGACGGGCTACGCCGGATCCCTCGTCGTGGACGCCCTCGTGGCCCAGGGCGCACGGCCCGTGCTGGCGGGCCGGAACCGGGACTCGCTCCAGCACGCGGCGAGGCGGCACGACGGGCTGAAGGTCGCCGTCGCCGACGCCGGTGACCCCGCCTCGCTGAGGGCCCTGGTCACGGAGGGCGATGTGCTGGTCTCCACGGTCGGCCCCTTCGAACGCTACGGCCGACCGGTCGCCCGCGCCGCCGCGGAGCGGGGCGCGCACTACGTGGACTCGACCGGTGAGGTCGGCTTCGTGAAGGACCTCAAGGCGGACCTGGACGCCACCGCCCGACGCACGGGCGCCACCCTGCTGCCCGCCCTCGGCTTCGACTACGCGCCGGGCATGCTCGCGGGCGGGCTCGCGCTGGCGGAGGCCGGTGGACGCGCACGGTCCCTGCAGATCGGCTACTTCGCCGACGGCGAGCTGGACCCGCGCGTCGACCTCAGCCACGGGACGCGCCAGACGATGGTGGACGCCCTCACCGAGCGGACGATCACGTGGCGCGGCGGGCGGCTGGCGACGACGGGCCCGGCCAGCCGGTCGGCCGTCTTCCGGGTCGACGGGCAGGATCGCCGCGGCGTGCTGTTCGGCGGCACGGAGTCCCTGTTCCTGCCGCGGATGCAGCCCGGCCTGGATGAGGTCGAGGTCTTCAACGGCTGGTTCCCGGCCCGGCCCACGCAGATCGGCGCCGCCGCCCTCGGCGCGGTGGGGTGGCTCCCCGGCGTCGCCCGCGGCGTGCAGGCCCTGCTGCGGCCCTTGGCCGGGGACCCGGGTGGCCCCGACGCCGCAGACCGGGCCCGCACGGGCTCCCGAGTCGGGGCGATCGCGCGGGACGCGGCCGGCCGCGTCGTGGCGGACGTGCACCTGCGCGGCCCCAACGCCTACACGTTGACCGGGGACCTCATGGCCTGGGGCGCCCGTCAGCTCGCCGCAGGCCGGGCCCGCGAGGCCGGCGTCGTCAGCCCGATCCAGGCGTTCGGCCTCGACGACTTCGAGACGGCCTGCGCCGCGGTCGGCCTGGTGCGGGCATGATCCCGACGACTGACCCCGCCCGTGGCCCTCAGCGGGGGCGACGCCGCGGGCGGCTGATCCAGGCCAGATAGGCGCTGCCGCCGGTCAGGGCGGCGCCGCCGGCGGCCACCACCGGCCCGGCGAAGCGGCCGAGCCGGTCCTTGTACGCCACGAGCACGTTCGTGCCGCCGGTGATCATCGCGGCCACCACCATGGCGGCCACCACCCGGTCGCCCGTCCGCTCGAGGCGCGTCACGAGCGGCTCGAGCTCGCTCGCGCGGACGGTGACGTCGATCCCGCCGTCGTCGATGCGTTCCATCACCTTGCGGGCGTACTCCGGCAGGTCGATGCCGAGCTCGGCCGCCGCGATCGTGGCCCGGCCGATCCGGCCCGCCACCCGCCGGGGGTCGAGGTGCTCCCCCACGAGGCGCAGGGCGAACGGGTCGAGCACGCGGGTGTAGTCGAAGCCGGGGTGCAGGCGGCGGCCGATGCCGTCCACGATGATCAGCATCCGCAGCAGCTGCACGAGCTCGGGCGGCAGGGACAGCCGGTGGCGCCGCACCAGGGCGAAGATCTCCGAGATCAGCTGCGCCACGCGGATGTCCTCGAGCTCGCGCCCCTCGAGGCGGCCGACGATCCGGGCCACCTCCAGCCGGAGCCGACGGCGGTCCACCGGGCCGCGCGGCGGGGCGATGTCCAGCAGGGCCCGCACCAGCCCGTCGGTGTCCTGCCGGGCCAGCGCCATGGCCAGGCCCGCGAACCGGCGCCGGAGGGACGGGGAGATCCGCCCCACGGAGCCGAAGTCGATGAACCCGACGGTCCCGTCCGGCTCGATGAACAGGTTGCCCGGGTGCGGGTCCGCATGGAACACGCCGTGCTCGAACACCATGGCCAGCAGCACGTCGGCGGCCCGGTACGCCAGCTCCTCCCGGTCGATGCCGGCGGCGTCGAGTCCGGCCAGGTCGTCCACGCGCAGCCCGGAGAGCTCCTGCATGGTCAGCACGCGCGAGGTGGTCAGGTCCCACTCGATCCACGGGAACCGCACGCCCGGGGTGTCCCGGAAGCCGGCGGCGATCTCCTCGCAGGCCCGCGCCTCCACCACGTAGTCGAGCTCGGCGCGCAGCGAGCGGTCGAACTCGTCCACCATGGCCGGCACGTCCAGGTCGGCGAAGGTCCGTGAGGCCCGCGACCACGTGGCCGCCAGCGTCCGCAGGATCTCCAGGTCCGCCTGGACCTGCTCCACCACACCGGGCTTGCGGACCTTCACGACGACGGCGCGCCCGTCATGCAGGCGCGCGCGGTGGGCCTGACCGATGGAGGCGGTGGCCAGGGGCGCCCGGTCGAACCAGGCGAACAGGGTGTCGACGTCGGCGCCGAGGTCCTCCTCGACCGTCCGGGCGACGGCCTCGAAGGGCACCGCCGACGTGCTGTCCGTGAGGCGGGCGAACGCCGCGCAGTAGGCCTCGGGGAACACGTCCGGGCGCGCCGAGATCAGCTGCCCGAGCTTCACGAAGGTGACGCCCAGCTCCTCGAACGTGCGCACGAACAGCTCGGGGCGGGCCTCGGCGTCGATGCCCAGGTGCGGCTCCCCCTCCTCGAGGGGCAGCCACCGGGAGAGCCCGGCCTGCACGGCCGTGGCCATGAGGCCGTTGCGGGCCATGACGTGGGCGATCTCGCGGTAGCGCTGCAGGTGGAGGGCCATGACGCCCACGCTACCGACCGCGCGGAGGGACGGGCCCCGCCGCTCAGTCCGCGTACCGGAGCATGCCCGGCCGGACCCGCGCGTCGGCCCCGATCCGCATCCCGTCCGCGAGCGCGCCCGCCGCCCGCAGCTCCCGCAGCCTCGCCAGCACCCGGTCCCGCACGTCCCACGGGCTGAGGGTGTTGACGTTGATCTTGGTGGCGCCCTCGAAGCCGGCGAGCGTGGAGACGCGCCACTTGAGCATCACACGCCACGGCATCGGGTCCGCGACGCCGGGCGGGCGGGTGTGCCACTCCTCGTTGGAGGGGACGTCCGGGCCGGTGGCCGCGTGGGCGGCATGCAGCAGGTCGGAGACGGCGCGCAGCTCGGCCGCGGACTGCCGCCACGGCTGCCCCACCGGGCTCGTGGAGTAGACCTCGACCGTCGGGTACCGGTGGCCGAAGCCGGCGAACATCACGGCGTGCTCGTTCTCGGCGATCACGAGGTCGTGCGCCACAGCCACGTCCAGCGCGGCGTGGTTGAACACCTGCGGGTCCTCGCGCAGCCGGTCCAGGACGGCGGCGTTCTGCGCGCCGACCTCGTCGATGGCCACGAGCTGCTTGTGCAGGTGGTCGAAGGAGGCACCGGCGGGCTTGAGCCAGTTCTGGAACACGGAGACGTACCGCACGGCGGGCGTGGTCGCGTAGAGGTCCCGCATCGCGTCGGCGGTGAGGGCCAGGAAGGCGTGGTGCTCGTCCGGGGTGAGGGTGCCCGAGGAGGCCAGCTGGTGGTCGTCCACGGCGTCGTCGACGAAGTGCCGCCGGGCGATCACCACGTCGTGCGTGCCGCCGAAGAATGCGGCCGACGCCGCGATCAGCTCCGCCTCGGACATCGCCGCCGCCTCCTCGGCGGAGCGGCCGGAGGCGCGCAGCTTCGCGGCGACGACGGCGCGCACGTGGGCGCGGCCGGCCTCGGTGGCCAGGTACTCGTCACGGCGGCGGCGCGCGTCCGGGGGGAGTTCGTAGCCGTGGTTGAGACGCCAGTAGTCGTAGCTGAGGATCTCGAAGAGGTTGGGGACCCGGCGGAAGGCCGGGGTCGTCTCCCCGAGCCGCTCCGCGGCCGGATGCCGCAGGATCTGCCAAGCCGGGGCGCCGTCGTCGGCCCTCGTGGAGACGATGCGTGACTTCTCCGGCGGCGTCTCCAGCAGGCGGTGCTCGCAGAAGGCACAGTGCCGACCCTGCTGGGCGGGGTCGAGCGGCTGCGGGGCGGGCCGGACGAGGCCGAGCGGGCGGTGGCCGCGGCCGGGCACGGTCCAGACCTCGGTGCCGGTGAAGGGGTTGCGCTGCTTGACGGTGCCGTCCGGCAGTCGGGTGAGGGGCTCGCTCACAGACGGGTGCACGAGGCCAGGATACGAGGCGGTGCCGACCCGGGCAGGCCGGCGCCGACGCGCCCGCCGGTCAGAATTCGAGCAGCACCTTGCCCTTGGCATGGTGGGACTCGAGACGCTCGAACGCCTGCTCCCAGTCGGCCAGGGGGTAGCGGCTGTCCACGGTCACGGCCAGCTCGCCGGCGTCCACGAGCCGGACGAGCTCGGCCAGGCCCGCCCCGTCCGGATGCATGAGGAAGAACTCGTAGGTCACCCCGGCCTTCTTCGCGGCCCGGCGCACCTTCGCACTGGCCACCCGGGAGACGACGGCGGCCAGCGGCCGACGCGACGGGCGCGCGGTCTCACGAAGGCTGCCGGGGCTCGGCGGGCCCGCGATGGTCACCAGCCGGCCGCCGGGCTCGATCGAGCCGAGCAGCTCGGCCATCTGATCACCGCCGATGAGGTCGAACACCTTGTCGAAGCGCTCGCCCCCCTCTGCGACGGTGCGGGCGCGATAGTCGATCACCGCGTCGGCGCCGGCCTCGCGGACGTACGGCTCACCCGCCGCGGAGGCGGTCACGGTCACGTGCGCGCCGCGCAGGTGTGCCAGGCGCGTGGCGATCAGCCCGACGCCGCCGGCGGCCCCGGTGATCAGCAGCCGCTCCCCGGGCTGCAGGTCCAGGTGCTCCGGGCCGAGTGCCTGCTGGGCGGTCAGGCCGGCGAGCGGCAGGCCGGCCGCGTCCGTCAGGGGCATGCGGGCGGGCGCGGCGGCCACCCAGTCCGCGCGCACCGCGGCCAGCTCGGCGAACGCCCCGTGGCCGGAGGGGTCCACGCGGGTGATCACCGCGTCACCCGGGGCGAACGCGGTCACCCCGGCGCCCACGGTCTCGACGATGCCGCTGAGCTCGTTGCCGGCGACCGTGGGGAAGGCGTCGGGGGCGATGGCCTTGAAGTCGCCTTCGCGGTGCATCGCGTCGACGGGGTTGAGGCCGACCGCGCGGGTGCGGATCAGCACCTCGCCGGCGCCGGCCGTGGGGGCGGGGACGTCGGTGAGGGCCATGGCCTCTCGGCCGCCGTAGGACTGGAGGACGAGTGCTCGCATGCCGCCGAGCCTAGGCGCGCCGCCCCGGAGTGCCGAGCCCTGTTCGCCGTCGTCGATCACGCAGGTCGGGCTCGGCGACCTCCGGCGTGATCATCCCCACGGCCACCCGTGACGCGGGTACGCTGATCGCTGTTCCACGTCACAGCGCTCTCGCTCGACTCGTCTCACCCGCACGGAGGCCTCACCCATGTCGTCCCGCATCCACCACCCCGGCCTCCGGTCGAAGGTGATGTCCGCCGCGGAGGCGGCGGCGTTCATCCAGCACGGCACCACCGTGGGCATGAGCGGGTTCACGGGGTCCGGCTACCCGAAGGCCGTGCCGATGGCGCTGGCCGAGCGGGCCAAGGAGCTGCACGCGCGCGGCGAGGAGTTCCGCATCAACCTCCACACGGGGGCGTCCACCTCCGCGGAGATGGACGGTGCGCTGGCCGAGGCGGACGCCGTCGCGCTGCGCACCCCGTTCCAGTCGGACCCGACGATGCGCGCCAAGATCAACGCGGGCGCGATCGAGTACATCGACACGCACCTGTCCCACCTGGCGCAGACCGTGTGGAACGGCTTCTACGGGCCCATGACCACCGCGGTGATCGAGGTGTCCGGGATCCGCGAGGACGGCCGTCTCGTCCCCAGCTCCTCCGTGGGCAACAACAAGTCCTGGATCGACCTGGCGGATCAGGTGATCCTCGAGGTCAACTCGTGGCAGAGCGAGGACCTCGAGGGTCTGCATGACGTCTACTACGGCACCGCGCTGCCCCCGCACCGCTCGCCGATCATGCTCACCCACCCGGCAGACCGCATCGGTGAGACGTACCTGCGGTGCGATCCGGCCAAGGTGGTGGCCGTCGTCGAGACCCACGCCCCGGACCGCAACTCTGCCTTCAAGCCCGCCGACGCGGACTCGATCGCGATCGCCCAGCACCTCGTGGAGTTCTTCGAGCACGAGGTGGCCCAGGGCCGGTACGACGAGCGGCTGCTGCCGCTGCAGTCGGGCGTGGGCAACATCGCGAACGCGGTGATGTCCGAGCTGGTGAAGTCCCGGTTCACGGGCCTGTCCGCGTTCACCGAGGTGGTGCAGGACGGCATGCTCGACGCCCTGGACTCCGGCACCCTGGCGACCGCGTCCGCGACCGCGTTCTCCCTGTCCACCGAGGCCGCCGAACGGTTCAACGACAACGCCGCGAAGTATCGGGACAAGCTGATCCTGCGCACCCAGGAGATCTCCAACCACCCCGAGCTCGTGCGCCGCCTCGGCATCCTCGCCATGAACGGCATGCTCGAGGCCGACCTGTACGGCAACGTGAACTCCACGCACCTGATGGGCACGAAGATGATGAACGGCCTCGGCGGCTCCGGCGACTTCGCCCGCAACGCGTTCACCTCGTTCTTCCTCACCCCCTCCACGGCCAAGGGCGGGGACATCTCCTGCATCGTGCCGATGGTCTCGCACGTGGACCACACCGAGCACGACGTGCACGTGGTGGTCACCGAGCAGGGGCTGGCCGACCTGCGCGGCCTCTCCCCCAAGCAGCGCGCCCGCACGATCATCGACACGTGCGCGCACCCGGACTACAGGGAGCAGCTGCGGGACTACTTCGACCGCGCGATGCGCGAGTCGGACGGCCTGCACACCCCGCACCTGTTGGGCGAGGCCCTGTCCTGGCACCAGCGCTTCCTCGAGACCGGGACGATGCGTCACGGCTGACGGCCCGCAAGACCGGACACCTGCGGGACACCTGCGACGGGGCACCCTACAGTGGGCCGCGCCTCGCGGCGGGGTGAGATCACGCCGGCTCCGGGCACGTGCCCGGAGCCGGCCCAGGGCCGCAGGACCGGCGACGGCGTCAGCGGCGCCCGCCCTGCTCCCGCTCGGGGATTCCCGCGGCCCACAGGGCGGCGGCGATGAGGGCGGGCTGGCCGAACAGCCGCGCCAGGCGGCGGCCGTCGGTGTCCAGCCCGAAGCCGTCCTTGCGCTCGGCGTACTGCCCGATGTTCCCGGGGTAGATCGCGGTGTAGAAGGCCGCCAGGGCGGTGCCGGTCAGGCGGCGCTGCCCGGGGAGCGCCAGCAGAGCGGCCCCGAGGCCGATCTCGGCCACGCCGGATCCGAGCACCACGAGGTCCGCCGGGAGCGGGACCCACGAGGGCACCTGGGCGCGGAACTCACGGCGTGCCACGGTGAGGTGGGACAGCCCTGCGGCGGTCATGAACCCGCCGAGGCCGAGGCGGGCGGCGGTCTGGGAGAGGGGGACGGGCTGCCGGTGCTTCGTCATCATGCCTCCCCGAGCTCGAGGACGACGTCGATGTTGCCCCGGGTGGCGTTCGAATAGGGGCACACCTGATGCGCCTGCTCCATGAGGGCGCGGGCCTGATCCGCGGGGACATTGGGGAGCACGACCTCGAGGGTGACCTCCAGGCCGAAGCCCTCACCCTGGCGGCCGATGCCCACGCGCGCGCCGACGGAGGAGTCGGTGATGTCGGCACGGGAGGCACGGGCGACCATCTGCAGGGCCGAGTGGAAGCACGCGGCGTAGCCGGCGGCGAACAGCTGTTCGGGGTTGGTGCCCTGGCCGGAGCCGCCCATTTCGGTGGGCACGGCGAGGTCGAGGTCGACCCGCCCGTCGGTGGTGCGGACATGGCCGTCGCGGCCGGCGCCGGTGCTGAGCGCCTCGGCGGTGTAGATGGTCTCCATGGGAGGTCCTTTCATCCGCCCGCCCCGTGCGGGACGAGTCGGCTCCAGCCTGCCACCCTGTTAGGTCGCGCGCAACCAAGTCGCTCCCCAGCGACCACTAGAATCGCTCCCATGGATGCCGCGCCGACCCCCAGCCTCGCCCTCGAGGACCAGCTCTGCTTCGCCCTGCACCGGGCGGCGCGCGCCGTCACGCGCGGCTACGGCCCCCTGCTCTCCCGCCTCGGCCTCACCTACCCGCAGTACCTCGTGATGCTCACCCTGTGGCAGGCGGAGAGTGATGCCTCGGCTGAGACGGAGGCGTCGACGTCGGACGCCGCCGGCGCGCTGGGGGTCGGCGCGCTGCGGGACCGGCTCGGCATGGACAACGGGACGATCACACCCCTGGTGCGGCGCCTGGCCGGCATGGGGCTCGTCACGCGGGAGCGCGACGTCCACGACGAGCGACGCGTGCTGGTCCGGCTGACGGACGAGGGGCGGGCGCTGCGGGCGTCCGCCCGGACGGTCCCGGTGGACGCCCTCACCCGGATCCCCCTCGACACCACCGAGCGCCAGGTCCTCATGGACCTGCTGAACCGGATCACCGAGGCCGCCGGGCCGCGCTGAGACGGCGGGAGCGGCCCGCGCACGGAGCCCGGGTCAGCGCACCCGGTCCAGGGTCGCCCGGGCGACGGCGTCCGCCTCACGCTCGGGCAGCCAGTGGTCCGCGTCGAGCTTCACGAACCGGTACTCCCCCGCCACCTGCCCGGCCGTGAGCTCGGCGGCCCGCGGCCCCAGGGCCGCGTCCCGGGTGCCCCACACGTACGTGGTGGGCACCGTCACGGGCGCGCTGCGCGTGGTGGTCACCAGATCCGGGTTCGCCCGATACCAGTTCACCGGGCCGCGCAGGCTCTGCGGGGTGGAGAACCGGCGGGCGTAGTGCTCCGCCCCGGGGACCTGCCCCCGCTGCAGCAGGGAGCCCAGCCGTCGCGCGAGGATCCGTTCGGGGAGGGCCGGTGCCTGGAAGGCGGCGATGTACCAGCTGCGGCGCAGCTGGTCCGGGCCGCGCAGGGCGCGGGCCAGGGCGGCCGGGTGCGGCGTGGACAGGACGGTCAGGGACGCAACGCGCTCGGGGCGGGCGGTGGCCAGCGCCCAGGCGACGGCGCCGCCCCAGTCATGGCCGACGACGTGGACGCGCCGCGCCCCCGCCGCGTCCGCCAGCGCGACGGCGTCCCCCACGAGCGCCGGGAGGCGGTAGGCCGCCGTCGCCCGCGGCGCGGCCCCCGGGGAGTAGCCGCGCTGGTCCGGCGCGAGGGTGCGCAGCCCCGCGGCGTGCAGCAGCGGCTCGACGTGCCTCCAGGACGTGGCGTCCTGCGGGAAGCCGTGCAGCAACAGGACCGCCTCCCCCTCGGCCGGCCCGCCGTCGCGGACATCGAAGGTCAGGCCCTGATGCCGGAAGGTGGCCATGCCGCCCCCGAGTGCGCCGTCGCTCGTCACAGCCGGACGACCATCTTCCCCGTGTTGGCGCCCTCGAGCAGGTCGATGAACGCCTGGGGTGCGTTCTCCAGGCCCTCCCGGACGGTCTCGTCCCACTGGATCTTCCCGTCGGCGACCCACGGGCCCACGCGCTCGAGGAACTCGGGGCGGACCTGCGCCGCGTACTTCTGCAGGACGAAGCCGCGCAGGGTCAGCCGCTTGCCGATTGCCAGCGCGAGGTTGCGCGGGGCGGCCGGCGGCTCCGTCGAGTTGTACTGGGCGATCGCACCGCACATCGCCACGCGGCCGTCGACCCGCATCGCGGCGATGGCGGCCTCGAGGTGGTCGCCGCCCACGTTGTCGAAGTAGACGTCGATCCCCTCCGGCGCGGCCTCGGCCAGCAGGTCCGTGGGCGAGCCGTCGTGGTAGTTGAACGCGGCGTCGAAGCCCAGCTCCTTCACCCACGCCACCTTCTCGGGCGTGCCGGCCGAGCCGACGACGCGCGAGGCGCCCAGGAGGCGGGCGATCTGGCCTGCGACCGAGCCGACGGCCCCCGCGGCGCCCGAGATGAACACGGCGTCACCCTCCTGCATCTCGGCCACGTGCACGAGGCCGGTGTAGGCGGTCAGACCCGTCATGCCCAGCACGCCCAGGTAGGCGCTGTCCGAGAGCTGGGAGGTGTCCACGGCCTGGACGGTGTCGCCGTCGAGGACAGCGTGCTCGCGCCAGCCGAGGCCGTGGAGCACGGACGTGCCCTCCGGCACGTCCGCGTGGCGCGAGGCGATCACGGTGCCCACCGCGCCGCCGTCGAGGGGGGCGTCGAGCTGGAACGGGGGCACGTAGGACTCGACGTCGTTCATGCGGCCGCGCATGTACGGGTCCACGGACATCACGGTGTTGCGCACGAGGACCTGGCCTTCGGCGAGCTCGGGGAGCTCGACCTCGGTGAGGCGGAAGTTCTCCGGCGTCGGGGCGCCGTGGGGGCGGGAGGCGAGGTGGATCTCGCGCGTGTGGGTGGGGGTGCTCATCGAGTGGTCTCCTCGGGGTCGAAGTGGTGGGCTCGGCGGGGGTCAGCGCGCGAGCAGGTCGAGGACGCGGCGGGCGGCGTCGGCGGAGGAGGCCGGGTTCTGACCGGTCACCAGGGTGCCGTCCGTGACCACGAAGCTCTCCCCGTCCGGGCCCTTGCGGTAGTCCGCGCCGGCGGCGATCAGCGAGTCCTCGACGAGGAACGGGACGACGTCCGTCAGCTGGGCGGCCTCCTCCTCGCCGTTGGTGAACCCGGCGACCTGACGGCCGCGCACGAACGGGGTGCCGTCGGCGGCGGTGATCGGGTGCAGGATCCCGGGCGCGTGGCAGACGAGGCCGAGCGGGCGCCCGGCCGCGTCGCTGTCGAGGATGATCCGCGTGGAGTCGGCGTCGGACACCAGGTCCCACAGCGGGCCGTGACCGCCCGGGTAGAAGACGGCGTCGAACCCGTCCACGTCCACCTGGGCCAGGGGCGTGGTGTGGGCCAGGGCGGCCTTGGCCTCCTCGTCCTGGTCGAACCGGCGGGTGGCGTCGGTCTGCATCTCCGGCTGCGAGCTCGTCGGGTCGATGGGCGGCTGGCCGCCGCGGGGCGAGGCCAGGGTGACCTCGTGGCCAGCGTCCGTGAAGACGTAGTAGGGCGAGGCGAACTCCTCGAGCCAGAACCCGGTCTTGCGGCCGGTGTCTCCCAGCTGGTCGTGCGAAGTGAGGATCATCAGGATGCGGGACATGTCTGGGGCCCTTTCGTCGGTGGGGACTGAACCCTCATGGTCGTACACAACCGAATCTCGGGCAAGGGTGACGGCGCCCACCAGCCTCACGCCGCGGCCGCCGTGCCCGGGACATCAGCGCTCCGTCACCCGCCCGTCCTGGACCTGCCAGCGGCGGTCGGTGCGGACGGTGTCCAGCATGCGGCGGTCGTGGGTGACGAGCAGCAGGGCGCCCTCATAGGTCTCCAAGGCCTGTTCGAGCTGCTCGATGGCCTCCAGGTCCAGGTGGTTGGTGGGCTCGTCGAGCACCAGGACGTTCACCCCGCGGGCCTGGAGCAGGGCCAGGGATGCCCGGGTGCGCTCGCCGGGAGAGAGCTCGTCCACGGGGCGGTTCACGTGGTCGGCCCTGAGGCCGAACTTGGCCAGCAGGGTGCGCACCTCCCCGGAGGCCATCTCGGGCACGAGCGCCTCGAAGGCCGCAGCGAGCGGGGCGGTCCCGGCCAGCAGTGAGCGCGCCTGGTCGATCTCCCCGATCTGCACGCTGGATCCCAGGGCGGCCGTGCCCTCGTCCGGGGCCTGGCGGCCCAGCAGCCCGCGCAGCAGGGTGGACTTGCCGGCCCCGTTGGGCCCGGTGATGCCGATCCGCTCTCCCGCGTTGACCTGGAGGGACACCGGGCCGAGCGTGAAGCCACCCAGCCGGAACACGGCATCGTTGAGGGTGGCGACCACGGAGCTGGAGCGCGGCGCCGCGCCGATGGTGAACTCCAGCCTCCACTCCTTGCGTGGCTCCTCCACCTCCTCCAGGCGCGCGATGCGGCTCTCCATCTGCCGGACCTTCTGGGCCTGCTTCTCGCTCGACTCACTGTTGGCCTTGCGGCGCAGCTTGTCGTTGTCCGGAGACTTCTTCATCGCGTTGCGCACGCCCTGGCTGGACCACTCCCGCTGCACGCGGGCGCGGGAGACGAGGTCCTGCTTCTGCTCGGCGAACTCCTCGTACTTCTCCCGGGCCTGGCGGCGCAGGGTGGCCCGCTCCTCGAGGTAGGCCTCGTAGCCGCCGCCGTAGACGCGGTTGGTGCGCTGGGCGAGGTCGAGCTCCAGGACGCGGGTGACGCTGCGGGCGAGGAACTCGCGGTCGTGGCTCACCAGCACGACGCCGCCGCGCAGCTCCTGCACGAAGGCCTCCAGGCGGGTCAGACCGTCGAGGTCCAGGTCGTTGGTGGGCTCGTCCAGGAGCACGACGTCGAAGCGGGAGAGCAGCAGCGCGGCGAGGCCGACGCGGGCGGCCTGCCCACCGGAGAGGGAGGTCATGAGGACCTGTTCCGGGGAGGCGGAGAGGTCCAGGCCGAGGTCGGCCAGGACGGCGGGGATGCGCTCCTCCAGGTCCGCGGCGCCGGAGGCCAGCCAGCGGGTGAGGGCGGTGTTGTAGCGGTCCGCGGCGGCGTCGGTGACGTCCGGGTCGGCCAGTGCCTCGGCAGAGGCGTCCATCTCGCGGGTGGCCTCGGCGCAGCCGGTGCGGCGGGCGATGTACCCGGCCACCGTCTCCCCCGACACGCGCTTGTGCTCCTGCGGGAGCCAGCCGACGAAGGCGTCCGAGGGGGCGAGGGACACGGTGCCGGCCTGCGGGGCCAGGTCCCCGCCGAGGATGCGCAGCAGCGTGGACTTGCCTGCGCCGTTGGCCCCCACGACGCCGACGACGTCCCCCGGCGCGACGGTGAGGTCGAGCGCGTCGAACAGCGTGCGATGGCCGTGGCCGCCGGCCAGGCCGGAGGCGACGAGGGTGGCGGTCATGCTTCTCCTGGCTCGAGTGCGCTTCCCTGGGGCGGGTCACCGCCACACTGTCACAGATCCCCCGGGGCACCGCCCCCGGGCCCCGACTCCCAGACCTGCGGCGCGCTTCCTTCCTTGCCCTGACATGGGGAGGGTCATAGCGTCGCCAGGGTCAGGTGCGCGGCTCCGCGCGGCGCACACGGCGCTCCAGAGAGAAGGCAGAGCACTGATGACTGAACCGGTGAAGTACACGCCCGACATCGAGCATTCGGTCGACCGCGAGGAGGACCTGACCCGCGAGATCCTGGCCCAGATGGGCGCGGCACAGCGCCGCGCGGCGGGAGAGCACAAGCACGCCCACCGCGACGCCCACGCCAAGAGCCACGCCGTCCTCAAGGCCACGCTGGAGGTCCATGAGGGCCTGGCTCCCGAGCTGGCGCAGGGCATCTTCGCCCGTCCGGGCACCTACGAGGCGGCGGCGCGGCTCTCCTCCGCACCCGGGGACATCCACACCGACCGCACTCCCGCCCCGCGGGGCTGGGCCTTGAAGGTGCTGGGGGTGGAGGGCAAGCGGCTGCTGCCGGACCTGGACAGCCACAATCAGGACTTCCTCATGGTGAACTTCCCGACGCTCGCCTTCGGCACCGTGGCCCGCTACAAGGAGATGTTGAGCCTGCTGGAGAAGAACTCCCAGTCCCCCGAGCTGCTGCAGCGCCTGACGACGGGCGCCGCGCGCGTGGTCCGGGGTGCGGTGGAGACCGTCGGGGGGACCCCCAGCGACACCCTGGAGGGCCTGGGGCGGGACAACGCCCACGTCCTCGGCGAGACGTACTTCACCCAGGGCGCCCTGCGCTACGGGGACCACGTCGCGAAGATCTCGCTGGCCCCGGCGTCCGAGAACGTGCGCGCCCTGACCGGTCAGGACATGAAGGTGGAGGACTTCTCCTCGATCAGCGAGATCGTCGCCGACTTCTTCTCGCGTGAGAGCGCAGAGTACGTCCTGCGGGCGCAGCTGGCGACCGACCCGGAGCGCATGCCGGTGGAGGACGCCTCCGTCCTGTGGGACGAGGAGGAGGCCCCGCACCAGCCCGTCGCCACCCTGCGCATCGAGGCGCAGGAGAGCTACAGCCATCCCCGCCGCGTCTACGGCGACGACGCCCTCACCTTCAACCCCTGGAACGGCGTGGTCGAGCACCAGCCGTTGGGCTCCATCATGCGCGTCCGCAAGCGCGCCTATGAGCAGTCCACTCGCTTCCGCCACGAGTTCAACGACCGCCCGGCCCCCGAGCCGTCGTCGCTCGACGACATCCCGGACTGATCCCGGCCCCACCCCTCACCATTCACCCCAAAGGATTCTCGAAGGAGGACCTCATGACTGACCGCTCAGACCCCCGGCTCCAGGACGAGAGCCGTCTCGACGCCGTCAAGCGCGCCGTCGAGGACGTCGCCCAGGACGCCCCCACGCTGGCCAAGATCGCCCTCGAGGCGATGATCCGCGAGCACAACCCGGACCTGTCCGGCACGGCCGACTCCGCCGGCCGCGTGGGGATGCGCTCGGGCAAGGTCTCGGAGCTGACCGCGATCGCCCGCCTCAAGCCGGGCGGCGCCGAACGGCTGCAGCGCATCTTCGACCTGACCCGCGGCAACATGGACGGCGCCCAGCGCGTGTCCACGCTGCACGACATGCGCTTCGTCTTCTTCGACGACAACACCCGGATCCTCTTCGCCACGGCCTACGACGGCGACTGGGATGCGTACATCAACGACTTCGCCACCAAGATCCCCGAGCTGATGGACCTCCTCTTCCAGAACGTGGAGGGGTGGCCGGGCATCGACAGCCCGACCGTGAAGGACTTCATCGCCGACCACCAGATCACCGCCTCCGGGTGGTTCGTGGCGAACCCGCAGGTCACCGTGGTGGACACGCGTCGACTGCAGCGCACCGAGGACGCGGTGAACACCTTCCTGGACCAGATGGCCGGGCGCACCGACCTGGACGAGGACACCGCGGCCGCCCTGAAGCAGCTCACCGACACGATCTCCACCCCCGAGGCGGTGGACTACTGAGATGGGCGTGCTCAAGGACCTGAAGGAACGTTTCGATCGGGAGCGGGTCGAGCTGGACCTGGACGACATCCAGGGCCTGGTGCTGCGGTCGCGGCCTGAGCCCTACGTCGGCGCCCACGCCATGCTGACCGTGGAGGAGGCCGAAGGCGGTCGGGACTTCGTCCGTCGCCTGGCCGAGTACGTGACCTCCGCGCAGGACTGGGCCGACGACCTGCAGTCCTGGACCGGCGTGGCGATCAGCTATGCCGGCCTGCGCGCCCTGGGGCTGCCCGAGGACTCCCTGTCCAGCTTCCCGCTGCCCTACCAGCAGGGGATGGCCGCCCGCGCTCAGCAGCTCATGGACACCGGGCCGAACGCCCCGGAGCACTGGGACGAGGCGTTCACCCAGGACGCCTGTCACATCGCGCTGACGATCTACGCGGCCGACGCCGATGCCCTGGACGCCGCCCTGGACCAGGCGGAGAAGGTGCTGGAGCACTCCACCGGAGTGACCCTGGTGGCCACCCACCGCTTCGGGGTGGACGAGCTGAACAAGAACCCCTTCGGCTTCCGGGACTCCATCTCGCAGCCGACGGTGGCCGGCAGCGGGGTGCGGCCACAGCCGGGCCAGGAGCGCTCCATCTCCGCCGGCGAGTTCATCCTGGGCGAGAACAGCGAGACCGGTTCCCCGCTGGCCGTGCCGCAGCCGGATGTGCTGGGCCGCAACGGGACCTACGTGGTGTTGCGCAAGTTCGCCAGTCGGGTGGGCGCCTTCAACGAGTACCTGGCCTCGCAGAGCCCGGACCCGGAGGAGCAGCACCGGATCGCCGCGAAGATGTTCGGCCGGTGGCGCAGCGGCGCCCCGCTGGTGCTCTCCCCGGACCACGACGACGAGGAGCTGGGCAACGACCCGGAGCGGCGGAACGACTTCACCTTCGAGGACGACCCGAAGGGCCTGATGTGCCCGCACTCCAGCCACATGCGTCGCCTCAACCCGCGGGACAGCGACCTGTCGATCATGACGGACGTGAACATCAAGCGGATCATCCGGCGCTCCTCGACCTACGGTCCCGGGTGGTCGCCGGAGGTGACCTCGGCCGACGACGCGAAGGAGGACCGCGGGATCTACTTCATCTTCATCAGCGCCCGGGCCTTCGACACGATCGAGTTCATGCAGCAGGAGTGGATCAACGGGGGCAACTTCGTGGACCTCGGCTCCGAGCGGGATCCGATCGTCGGTCTGCACGAGGACGACCCGACGCAGGGACGGTTCACCATCCCCGCCGAGCCGGCCCGCAAGCGCATCGACGGCATCACCACCTTCAACCGGATGGCCGGGGGCGAGTACCTCTTCATGCCCTCGCTCAGTGCCCTGCGGTGGATCGGTGAGGCGGGCTGGACCTCCGAGCAGTCGGACGCCGACGCGTGATGCAGCCCCCGTCCCCGGGCGGCCCCGCAGGCGCCCAGCCGTGGCAGGTGGACCTCGACTGGCTGTGGGGCACCCCGCCGGGCAACGACGGCTCCCCCGCGACCCTGCGGCTGGACGTCGTCGGCCCCGGGGCGGCCCGGGCCGCGGCCGCGTGGCTGAGCTCCCTGCCCGGGGACGAAGACGGCGTCCGGGGCCGGGGCGGCTGGCGCGCCGACCCGGGCGAGCAGCCCGACGCGGACGACCACGCCGTCCTGCTGCTCACCTCGGCCGGTGAAGACGTGGCGGACGGCCTGGAGGACGCCGCCGACGACGCCCACGCGGCGATGGCCGCCGTCGAGGGCCTCACCCTGCGGTGGACTCCCCTGTCCCGTGACCCGTCCCGCTGAGACGCTCCGCCACGCCAGTAGGCTGGAGTGATGGCGACGGTACTTCTCGTGCGGCACGGCCGCACCACGGCCAACGCGACCGGACTGCTGGCGGGCCGCACCCCCGGGGTCAGCCTGGACGACCACGGACGGGAGCAGGCGGCCCGCACCGGGGACCGGATCGCGGCCGTGCCCGTGGCCGCGGTGGTGGCCAGTCCCCTGGAGCGGTGCGCGCAGACGGCCCGCGCCCTCCTCGATCGCCAGCCGGGGACGGTGCCCTCGCTGGTCGACGACGACCTCACCGAGTGCGACTACGGCCAGTGGCAGGGACGCGCGCTCAGCGACCTGGCCACCGAGCCCCTGTGGGCGACGGTGCAGACCCAGCCGTCCGCCGTCGTCTTCCCCGGCGGGGAGTCCATGGCGGGCATGCAGGCCCGCGCGGTGGCGGCGATCCGCCGGCACGACGCCGCGGTCGAGGCCAAGCACGGGCCCGGGGCGGTGTGGGTGGCGGTGAGCCACGGGGACGTCATCAAGTCGATCCTGGCCGACGCGCTCGGCACGCACCTGGATCTGTTCCAGCGGATCGAGGTGGGGCCCGCCTCCGTGTCCATCGTGAGCTACGGGCCGAGCCGCCCGCGGGTCTGGGCGATGAACACCGACGCCGGGGACCTGTCCTGGCTCTCGACCCTCGGCCCGTCCGACGACGCCCCGGTGGGCGGCGGCACAGGCACGGGCGCCGGTGCAGTGGACAAGCAGACGCCTAGGATCGTGGCATGACTGATGCACCTGCCCCCGCCCATGAGTTCGACTGGCCGGATCGCGTCGTGATCGGGACGCTCGGGCGTCCCGGAGCACGCACGTTCTACCTGCAGGTGCGCACCGGGCCCCGGCTGGTGAGCCTGGCGCTGGAGAAGCAGCAGTCGGCCCTGATGGCGGAGATGATCGACGAGATCCTCGACGATCTCATGGCGCTGGAGGGCAACCCGCACAGCGTCCCGGCCAGCACGCCCGTGGAACTCGTGGACAACGATCCGCTGGACCCGGTGCAGGAGTGGTTCCGGGTGGGGGCCATCGGCCTGGGCTGGGACCCCACCACCGCGCAGGTGCTCATCGACGCGCACCCCCTCTCCGACGACGACGCCGACCCGGCGCTCGAGGCGGACGCCGAGGCCGTGCGCGTGCGCATGCCCGTCGGCGCGGCCCGGGCGTTCGCCCGGCGCACCCGGGAGGTCGTGGACGCCGGGCGTCCGTTCTGCTCGGACTGCGGCCAGCCCATCGACCCCGACGGCCACGACTGCACTCTCCCCGACTCCTGATGAGCGCCGCGGACGTGCCCGCCGGCGAGCTGGTGGCCGGGGAGCTGACGCTCACCGGCCGCATCACGACGGCGTCCAACGCCACGTTCCTGGGCAGCATCGGTGACACCTCGGTGGTCTACAAGCCGGTGGCGGGCGAGGCCCCGCTCTGGGACTTCCCCGCGGGCACCCTGGCCCGCCGCGAGGTGGCCGCGCACCTGGTGTCCGAGGCGCTGGGGTGGGACATCGTGCCGCGCACGTGGCTGCGCGAGGGCCCCTTCGGCGAGGGCATGGTGCAGCTCTGGCAGGAGGAGGATCCTGAGCAGGACGCCGTGGACCTGTTCCCGGCGGACGAGGTGCCGGGCTCGGGGTGGCTCACGATCCTGGAGGGCGAGGACGCGGACGGGAATCGGCTGGCTCTGGCCCACGAGGACTCGGCGGCCTTGCGCCGCATGGCGGTGTTCGACGTGCTCGTCAACAACGCCGACCGCAAGGGCGCCCACATCCTCGCCATGCCCGGCGGGCACCGGCACGGCGTGGACCACGGGCTCACCTTCCATGTGGAGGACAAGCTGCGGACCGTGCTGTGGGGATGGCTCGGCGAGGCGCTGAGCGACGAGGAGCGCGACGGCGTCGCCCGGGTTCTCGACGGGCTCGACGGTGAGCTGGGGCGGGGGCTGGCGGAGCTGCTCAGTACCGAGGAAGTCGGAGCCCTTGCCGAACGCTGTGCCCAGTTGCTCGACGACGGGATCTTCCCTGCCCCGAGCGGGCTGACGCCGGCCGTGCCCTGGCCGCTCTTCTGACGGGCCTGAGGCGTCAGCGCGGCCGCAGGGACAGCGGGCGCACTCAGTCCACGAGCCCCGCCGCGGCACCGGCCGCACGGTAGTCCGCGGCGAGCGAGTCCAGGGTGGCGTGAGCGTTGAGCCCGCTGGGGTTCGGCGCCACGAACAGCCGCGTGCCCGGCCACGGCGTCTGCTGCTCCCCCAGCACCGCCTTCGGGCGTCCGAACGCCTGCCGGTAGGCCGTCACCCCCAACACAGCGACGACGGCCGGCGCATGCGCTGCCACGAGCGCGTCCAGGCGGGCGGGGGCGGCGGCGAGCTCCTCCGCGGTGAGCTCGTCGGCGCGGGCGGAGGCCCGCGGGACGAGGTTGGAGATCCCGATGCCGCGGGCGTGCAGCTCGGCGAGGTCCTCGGCCTTGTAGCCGTCGGAGGCGTCGATCAGGTGTCGGGTGAGCCCGGCGCGGTGCAGGGCCGGGTAGAAGCGGTTGCCGCGGCGGGCGAAGTGCGCACCGGTGGCGGCGCTCCACAGGCCGGGGTTGATGCCGATGAACAGCAGCCGCAGCGGGTCCGGCAGCAGGTCGGGGACGGTGCGGTCGCGGAACTGCTGGAGCTCGGCCTGGGTGAAGCGCATGTCAGTAGTGATACCTCGCCTGGAGGATGATCAGGTCCTCGCCGTCGACGAGGTAGACGAGCCTGTGCTCCTCCGTGATGCGTCGGGACCATGCCCCGGGCGCGCCGTACTTCAGCTGCTCGGGCTTGCCGATCCCGTCGAAGGGATCACGCAGGGCGGCGTCGATGAGGGTGTTGATCCGCTTGAGGACCTTGCGGTCCGTGGTCTGCCAGTGCGTGTAGTCCTCCCAGGCCGAGCGGTCCCACACGAGGCGCACTCAGGCGTCCCCGTCCATGCGGTCCAGAGCGTGCTCCTCGACGCTCCCTGCGCGGGCGCGCTCGTAGGCGTCCAGCAGCCGGCGGGCGTTGGCCGGGGAGCGGAACAGGTAGGCGGTCTCCTGCCAGGCGGCGTACTCGTCCGCGGGCATGAGGACGGCATTCCCCTTGCGGGAGACGATCTCTACGGCGTCGCGGTCCGCATTCACTCGCTCGATGAGCGGGAACAGGGTCTTGCGGGCTTCACTGGCGCTGATGGACATGCTGGCCTCCTCGGGTGCGATGTGGTACTTGCTTATGGTACCAGTTGGGGCTGTCGAACTCGGGGGGTGCCGTGCGGGATGCAGATCTCCTTGCCCTCGTGGTCCGTGGGCGCGGCGACGGCGTCCCCTGCTCTCCCAGGAGCGCCTTGGGCTTCCCGAAGATGTCCACACCCGCTCTCCTGACGCAGGCCCCCGCGGGCCGTTCTATTGTCCTGAGGACCATCGAGACGGCCGAACCCTGTTCGCCACAACATCGCCGTTGAAGTCCCATCTGCCCTAGGGCGTGTCTCCCTTATCGGTGGTGAGGCTCGCGGCAGGCTGGTCGGGTGAGGTCGACAGGGTCGCGGTATCAGGTGTTCACGGACGAGCAGTGGGAGCGGATCGAGCCGTTGCTGCCCTCGAATCAGGGCCGGCGTGGGCATCCCTTCGGGGAGCACCGCAGGGTGGTGGAGGGCATCGCCTACCGGTATCGGACCGGGGTCCCGTGGCGGGATCTGCCCCGGGAGCAGTTCGGGCCCTGGCAGACGGTGTGGAAGCGCCACCGCCGCTACGCCGCGGATGGGACCTGGGATCGGGTGCTGACCCACGTGCTGGCCGAGGCCGATGCGGCCGGGATGATTGACTGGGCCGTCTCGGTCGATGCGACCATCGCCCGGGCCCATCAGCACGCCACGAACACCACTCGTCCGGACCAGGACACAGGGGGCCGGGGCGAATCACAAGAAACTGCCGCTGGATGAGGTTGAGCCGCCCGGGCACGGCATCGGGCGTTCCCGCGGCGGGCTGACGACCAAGATTCACCACGCCGTCGATGGCCGCGGCCGGCCGCTGGCCGCGATCGTCACCGGCGGGCAGCGCAACGACGAGGCCGTGCTGGCGCAGGTGCTGGCCGAAATCCAGATTCCCCGACTCGGCGCCGGCGCCGCCCGAGCCTGCCCGGAGGCGGTGATCGCCGACCGGGCCTATGCCACCGGAGTGATTCGCAACGAGCTGCGCCGCCGCCGAATCACCGCGGTAATTCCGGAGAAACGGGACCAGATCGCGGCCCGAGCCCGTCGCGGCAGCCGCGGCGGGCGGCCGCCGGCCTTCGACGCCCAGGCCTACCGCGGGCGCAACGTCGTGGAACGCCACTTCGCCCTAGCCAAGCAATGGCGCGGCTTGGCCACTCGTTACGACAAGCTAGCGATCACCTACCGCGCCGCCGTCACCCTCTGCGCCATCTTCACCTGGCTACGCGCATAAGGGAGACACGCCCTAGCCCAGAGAGGAAGGGGTCGCTGTGCGCGGTGACTGCGGGCTTACACAGCCCGCTGACGTCGTGGCAGCGGCCCTTCTCCTGCGGCGTATCGCTCATCACCAACAGATCGAGGAACCGCGATGACAGGAACTGACGACGGCGTTGCCACGACGCGTTCACCCGAGGTAGCAGCGATCGGGGGTGGGATCGTTGGTCTGTCGACGGCGTACGCGCTGCGGGAGCAGGGCGTGCCGGTGCGTTTGTACGAGGCTGGTCTGCCCGGGACGGGTCAGTCCGGAGGCGAGTCGCGGATCTTCCGACATGCCCACGACGACCCGCGACTCGTTGCTTTCGCGTGCGAAAGCCGCGGCGTCTGGGATGAGTGGGCCGAACACTTCAACGTCGGGCTGGTCTCATCAGACGGTGTCCTGGCGATCGGAGACAGCGCCCTGGCGCGGCTGCGGGTGCTCAACCAGGTCGGCGGCGTGGAAGCGCACGAGATCGACGCGGTCGCGGTCACCCTGCTCAGCGCCGTGGCCCGGACCAGCTGACCGGCGCACCACTCCCCTTACGTGACTTGGACGGGGGCTCTCCATGCACCGGGGTCCTGGGCACCGCACACCGCAACCCACTGGGACTGCCGGGCAGAACTGGTCCTGCCCGAAGGCTCCCGCCCCGGCGGCCGAGAACCCGGTGTACCGTTCCGAGCACGAGCCCGACTGACAGGAGCGATGTGATGGAGAATCGATCGGAAGGCCTGCCCGCGGAGCAGCCGGTGGGCGAGCTGGAGGAGGTGGCCCATTTCCACGGCGCCATGCTCACCGGCGTCACGGTCTCGCACCGGGGGCGGATCTTCGTCAATTACCCGAAGTGGGGCGATGACGTCGCCTTCACGGTGGCCGAAATTCGCGACGGCGAGGCGGTGGCCTACCCGAACGAGGCCATCAATCGCACCGATTCCGACGACCTGGCGAACACCCTGGTCTCGGTGCAGAGCGTGGTGGTGGACCCTGCCGATCGGCTGTGGATCCTGGACACCGGAAGCCCGCTATTCAAGCCCACGACCTACGGCGGGCCCAAGCTCGTCTGCGTCGACCTGACCAGCGACACAGTGGTCAAGACCATCCTGTTCCCCCAGGATGTCGCGTTGCCCACCAGCTACCTCAACGACGTGCGCTTCGACCTGCGCCGCGGAGCCGAGGGCGTCGCCTACCTCACCGACTCCTCCGACCAGGGACCCAACGCGCTGGTGGTGGTGGACCTGGCCACCGGTCAGAGCTGGCGGCGGCTGCACGAGCACCCCTCCACGAAGGCCGAGCCGCTCACAGACTTCATGCCGGTTGTCGAGGGCCGCCCGATGGTCGCCCGCCAGGAGGACGGGACCGTGGCGCCGGCGATCGCGATGGGCGCGGACGGAATCGCCATCGGCGCCGACGGCGCCCGCCTCTACTACTGCCCGCTGGCATCCCGGCGGCTCTACAGTGTGGCTACCGACGCGCTGGTGGACCGAGCCCTGGATGAGGCGGCGGTGGCCGCGACCGTGCGTGATGAAGGCGACAAGGGCGGGGCCGGCGACGGCCTGGAGTCCGACGCACAGGGCAACGTGTATGCGACGAACTACGAGCACAACGCGGTGCTGCGGCGTCGGGTCGACACCGTCGGGGCGTGGGAGACCGTGGTCAGCGACCCTCGGTTGCTGTGGCCGGACACGCTCTCGGTCGCGGCCGACGGCTACCTCTACATCACCGCGAACCAGCTCCACCGCCAGGCCGACTACCGGCAGGGGCAGGATGAACGGGTCAAGCCCTACACCCTCTTCCGCACCCGCATCGACGCCCGACCCGTCCTGCTGCGCTGACCACAGCGGGACGGAACTGGATGCAGCCATGCACAAGTGAAGCGCCCTGTCTTTGACACGTCGAGTTCTCCTCCTGCGGGGATGTTCTTTTACCGCCGGGCCAGTCAGGGACGGCAGCACATGTTCCACGCCTGCTGGCCCTGACTGGCATTACGGCATGGGCCTGGACTGCGCTCAGCCCAGGGAGGCGAGCAACTCGGCGCAGGCCCGCTCGCAGCGCCGGCAAGCCTCAGCGCAGATCTTGCAGTGCTCGTGCATTTCAGCGTGGGAGGCGCACTCGTCCCCGCACGTCTTGCAGGCGGTCCGGCAGGCCTCCAGCAGGGCACGAGTGGTCTCGACGTTGTTGCCGGTCTGCCTGGACAGCACCGCCCCGGTGGTGGCGCAGATGTCGGCGCAATCCAAATTGAACCGGATGCACTGCCTCAGTTCTGCGACCATGTCCTCGGCCAGGCACGCGTCCGCGCAGGCCGTACAGGTCTGAGCGCACTCGAAACAGGCCTCGATGCACTCGGCCAGCTTCTGCCGGTCGATGTCCCCCAAGTCTTTCGGGTAGGTCTCCAGCATCGAGCTCACGTGATGGGTCATGGCTTACTCCTTCATCGGTGCGGTTCGGAAAACGAACCGGCCGGAACCGGCCCGCCATGCAACCGACCATAGACCCCCCGCCCGGCCCGGAAAAGGGGCTCAACTTTAAAGATTCCGTAAAGATCCCAGCCGGCCACGGGCTCCGCCCGAGCCGTTCGAGCGGGCGGCTAGGGCGTGTCTGAGAATAGATGCACGAGTCAGCTGAGACCCTGGGGAC
>NZ_JALJRI010000080.1:0-3502 GCF_024519795.1 Micrococcus sp. Mcc89
TCCAGGCGGCTGCCGCCGCCTGATAACTCGTGTCAAGCAAACTCATGGCAGACCCTTCTCACGCGCCTGAATCTCGCCGTCATGGATCGACAGCACCTCGGTCTGTGCGCCAGCCCGCTCCAGAAGCGCCGCGCAGGCTCTGACTGACCGACATCAGGAAGCACTTCACGGCTGAGGAGAAGCTCTGTCTCTGCGCGAACAAGGCCGTCGCAGGCCGCGGCGGTGCAGCCGTGGTGGCTGGGTGCCTGGTGCACGAGGACCGGGGCTCGCAGTTTCGATCTGGCCTATTTCAGGACGCGCGCACCCGTCATGGGCCGATCGGCTTCGTACTCGACGTCCTGACGCGCGGTTCTGCCGGCCGGTCGGCCTGATCCCGCGCTCCGGGTGATCACGGCGTCGGATCGAACCTGAAAGGTCGGCGTCGGCGCCGCGGTGGGCGGCATGCACCACCCCCGCGAGTGCCGTCTCGCGTCCCGCACTCTGATGCGCCCGCCCGCGCCCTCACTCCGCCAGGAACTCCAGCAGGATCCGGTTGAACTCCTCGGAGTGGCTGATGCTGAAGCCGTGCGGGGCATCCTTGACGAGTTCGACGCGGCTGCCGTCGATCGCCTTGTGCGTCCGCTTGCCGGAGCCCTTGAACGGCACGATCTGGTCGGCGTCGCCGTGCAGGACCAGGGCCGGCACGGTCACCGCCGGCAGGTCGCGGCGGAAGTCGGTGGCCCCGAACGCGTCCATGCAGGCCAGCGCCGCCGTCTGGTCGGACTGCAGCGCCATCCGGATGGCCTCCTGGCGCTGCTCCTCGGTGACCTTGAGGCTGCTGGTCAGACCGGCCAGCTTGGGGGTGGAGAAGAACGTCGTCGTGAAGTCGTCGAAGAACGACTCGCGGTCCTTCTCGAGGCCCGCCCGCATCTCGGCGGCCTGCTTCTCGGTCAGCGGGCCGTCGGGGTTGTCGTCGGTCTTCAGCAGGTACGGGGGCACCGCGCCGGCGAACACCACCGAGTGGATCCGGTCCGCGCCGAACCGGGACATGTAGCGCGCCACCTCGCCACCGCCCATCGAGAAGCCCACGAGCGTCACGTCACGCAGGTCGAGCTCGGTGAGCAAACCGTGCAGGTCGGCGGTCATCGTGTCGTAGTCGTAGCCGCCGGCGGGCTTCTCCGAGGCGCCGAAGCCGCGCCGGTCATAGGTGATCACGCGGTAGTGCGGGGACAGGGCTGCGACCTGGTCCTTCCACGAGTCGAGGGTCAGCGGCCAGCCGTGGATGAGGACGACGGGACGCCCGTGGCCGGCCTCCTCCACGTTCAGCCCGATCGTGCCGTGGTCCGTGGGGATCTGCATGAGGGTCATGTGCGTCTGCCTTCCTGTGCTCTCGGGGGACGACGGCGGCGCTCGGCCGCCGCTTCCTCCTCACGCTAGGCACGCGCTCGGCACGTGTCAGGCTTCGGTCTCCGCCATCCTGCGCAGCGTCAGCGCGTTGAACGCGGCGTGGCCGTGGTTGTCGTTGTTGAAGTAGACGTAGGCGGGGCGCGCGCCCGCCGCGTCCGCGCCGGTCAGCTCCCGCAGCCGCTTCACCCAGGGGGAGAGCTCGGCGTCGGAGAACGATCCGCCGTAGCGCCAGTCCGGGTCCGCGTTGTGGAAGCGCACGTAGGCGAGGCGGCCGGTCGCGCGCAGCACCGGCTCCCGCCCGGCGATCACCGAGACCACGAACCCCGCCCCGTGCCGGTCGAGGAGGTCGAACACGTCCTCGTCCAGCCAGGACTCGTGCTGGACCTCCACCGCCACGCGCACCCGATCGGGCAGCAGGCCGAGGAACCCGGCGAGTCGGTCGTCGTCGCGGTGCAGGTTGACCGGCAGCTGCAGCAGCAGCGGCCCGGCGTGGTCACCGAGCAGGTCCAGGGTGTGCACGATGCGCTCCACCCAGTCCTGCGGCTCGTTGAGCTTGCGGTAGTGGGTGAGGTAGCGGGAGGCCTTGACGGCCATCTCGAAGCCGGCGGGCAGGCGCTCGCGCCATGCCTCGACGGTGCTGTCCGCCGGCCAGCGGTAGTGGGAGCCGTTGAGCTCGACCGTCCGGAAGCGCTCCGTGTAGTGGTCGAGCTGGTCGGCGATCCGCAGCCCCTGCGGGTAGAAGGTCCCGCGCCAGTGCCTGTAGGTCCAGCCGGAGGTCCCGATCCGCACGTCCATCCCCCGACGATAGCCCCGGCCCGGGTTCCCGGGTCTTGCCTTCACCCTCCGTCGCCCGCGTAGCGTCCCGCTGATCATCGCGGTGGCTCAGAGGTACGACCGGAAGATGGGCATCGGCTCCCTGATCGCCACGATGCTCCCGTCCTCGATCGCCTTCCTGCCCGCGTGCACCGGCATGGTCATCGGCTGGAGGTGGCTGGGCCTGCCGCTGGGCCCGAACGCCCGGTCCAGTACACACCGTGACCGGCCCGGTGCCCGCCCGCGACCCGGGCGCCCGTCCACTACTGTGACAGGAATGGACACGACGCGATTCGACGACGACCTGCGCGCGATGCTCGGCGAGGTGGAGTCCGACCGCCGCGGCGAGCCCTCCGACTACCTCGAGGACGTCGCCGGCCAGCATGTGGACGGCCTCGCCGTGGCGGTGTGCACGGTGGACGGCCACCAGGCCGCCGCCGGGGAGACCGAGCACGCCTTCGCGCTGCAGTCGGTCTCCAAGGCCCTCACCTACGCGGTGGTGCTGCAGGAGATCGGCCTGGACCACGTGCTGGAGGACGTGGGCGTCGAGCCCTCCGGTGAGTCGTTCAACCACCTGTCCCTGCACGACGACGGCCGGCCGTGCAACCCGCTGATCAACGCCGGCGCCATCCTGGTCCACTCCCTCCTGCCCGCCGGGGACGAGGATGAGCGGACGGCCCTGCTACTGCGCCGCTACAGCGCGATGGCCGGCGTCGAGCTGGAGGTCTGCGAGGACGTCCTCGACGCCGAGCGCACCCGCGCCGACCGCAACCTGGGCCTGGCCCACCTGCTCGCCGACGCCGGCCGGCTGCCCATCTCGGCCCGCGAGGCCGTGGCCGGGTACCTCGCGCAGTGCTCGGTCCTAGTCACCGCACCCCAGCTGGCCGTCATGGGCGCCACCCTCGCCGCTGGCGGCACGAACCCCGTGACGGGGGAGCGGGTGCTGGACGAGTGGGTAGCGCAGCAGGCGATGTCCGTGATGCTCACCTGCGGCATGTACGACGCCAGCGGCCAGTGGGTGGCCGAGGTCGGCGTGCCCGCGAAGTCCGGCGTCTCGGGCGCGCTGCTCGGCGCCGTGCCCGGGGCCCTGGGCATCGCCACGTGGTCGCCGCGCCTGGACGAGCAAGGTAACTCCCGGCGTGGCATCGGGTTGTTCGAGGGGCTCAGCGCACGCTGGGACCTGCACGTGCTCCAGCACCGTGGCGCCCTGCGCGGCCTCAGCGGGCCCCGCTGACCCCGCGTTGACGCCTAGGGCATGTCTGACAATCGTTTGGACCATGCGATCACAGCATTCAGCACCACA
>NZ_JALJRI010000081.1:0-1751 GCF_024519795.1 Micrococcus sp. Mcc89
GAGACGCTCCTCCGGCCTCACTGGCACCGACCCGAGTCAACAACGTCATGACCTCTTACATCTAACGGACGGGTGCCGTCGAAGTCGACCGCCAGTCCTCAGCAATCAGGCACGTCCCGCCCCGCTTCATGAGGAAGATGCCCACCACAACAGCAACAACCCGGACCCCAACAGGGACCGGGCTGTCGTCTCAAGAGGCTGTCTGGGTTGGTGCTGCTCTGGCTGGCTGGTGGTGGTGAGGGCTTTCCCGAAATGCTGTTTTCAGGCGGAGAGCCGGGCCTTACCGCGCCGGGGCTCTGGAGCTGCACACGCCAGATCGCGAGTTTGCACACGGTCTCCGCGCGCCCCAGGACCTGACGTCGCTGGAGTCATGTGTCTGTATCCAGGCGCGCTCGCTGGCTCGCTCAGCCCTCCTGCGCGGAAGGGACACTCTGTGGTGTGGCCAGGAAGACCGGCGGGCTGTCATCCGTGTAGACGACGACCTGGATCCGGTGTTCCACGCTCGCTCGATCAGGTTCATCCCGGTCCCCTGCGACGCCGGCGAAGAAGGTGTCAAGAACTGCTTCCCTGGTGATTGAACCCGCGCTAGGGCTCCACCAGTAGATGATGAGCTCGCTCGGCGATGCTCCGTCGCCAGTCGGACGGTTGAGGGCGTCGTACACGCGGCGCCACCACCAGCCGTCGGTCTTGCCGAGGGAGCACCCGAAGATGATGAACAGCCGAGTGTCGGAGAACAGATGCCCGTACTCGATGCGGTTCATGGCCCAGTACGGCTTCATGAGTTGCCGGTGCGGGTGCACGCCGGCAGCGAAGTTGTCGGGAGCGTCGATCCCGAACAGGAGCGACCGCGGAATCGGCTGCTGCCCGTGAGGATGGATGACCTCGCTGCGGAGGTAGCTCGACCAACCGGTCTTGTGGTCTCCGTAGCCCCTTGGATGGTTGGTTGGGTTCGGTCGGAACTGGAAGTTCCGGTCTGCGAACTTGTGCGCTTGCGGCAGGAACTGCTGGGCGTCTCGGAACACGTAGTCGTCCAGCAACGGCGTGTAGTTGAAGTTGACGAAGAGATAGTTGAAGAGGTCGTAGTGATCGGTTTCCTCGGGGAAAGCGAAGGAGCCAAAGGTCTGCGAGCCGTTCGCTACGTCCCCGATGAAGTCCGCCATCGACCTCACGGCCAAGGAGCCCTCGGCGGAGTCCTTCCCGACCCGGGCGAGCAGGTCGGGCGGTGCCACGAGTTCGAGGTACTCCGAGAACGCTGCCTGGATGGCGAGTGTTGCGTCGTAGACAGCGCTAGCGAGGTGCCCACCGCCCGTAGGCGTGATGAGGTCTCCGATCGCAGCCTCGACGTCACTCCAGTTCTCCTGGCCGCCCGCCTTAGCAGCCGCCATCTGCTTCACGACAAGGTTCGAGGAGTCGAAGTCGCGGGAGAAAAGGTAGTGGTAGAAGGCCGGGTAGCGGGGAGAGAACCGTGACCCGTAGCGCCGAGTGACTTGGATGTCGAAGCCGTTGCCCACCAGGACCATGATGTTGTGCTGGCGTCTCAGCTTCTCGTACTCGTCCTTGGTGAAAATGCGATACCCCATGGCGGGTCCTGTTCGTCCATCGCGGCAGAGTCGTCGGCGCCTGGTACGTGCCGGCGGTCATACGGGTGATCCTAGGCGGGTGCTACCGCAGGCGTAGGGGCGAGACACCCGGGATGGTGAGCCGCCCCCTTCATTCGGTCCGGACGTTCTGTGAGTCGTCGGTTTCCATTT